>JBDGSZ010000072.1:0-14093 GCA_042217265.1 Haloferacaceae archaeon | reverse complement strand
CGCTCGCGGTGGGCGGCGACCGCGTCGGCGAACAGCTTCCGTCGCTCCGCCGGGTCGGCGGCGTCGAAGCGGGTCATGTCCGCCCCAACGGGCGCCCGGACAAAAGTCGGTGGGGCGGGTCCGTCAGTCCGCGGCCGAGTCGGCGGCCGCGTCCCCGTCGGCGAACCGCTGGCGCGTGTAGGGGAGCTTCCCGCCGGCCGACAGCATCGCCCGCTCGCGCTCGTTGGCGTCGAGGCGCGCGGTCGCCTCCCACTCGTCGTTCACGCGGATCGTGAACTCCTCCCGCCCGGTCTCGACGGCCGCGGCCACGTCGTCGACGATGGCGACGTCGTCGCCCCGCTCGATCCGGTCGTAGGTGTCGCCGTCGATGGTCAGGGGCAGCAGGCCGAAGTTGAACAGGTTCGACTTGTGGATGCGGGCGAACGATCGCGCGAGGACGCCGTCGACCCCGAGGTACATCGGGCAGAGCGCGGCGTGCTCCCGCGAGGAGCCCTGTCCGTAGTTCTCGCCCGCGACCAGGAACCCGCCGTCGGCCTCCATCGCCCGCTCGGCGAACGAGTCGTCGACCCGCTTGAGCGTGAACGTCGAGAGCTTCGGAACGTTCGAGCGGTACATCGAGACCTCCTTGGTCGCCGGGATGATGTGGTCGGTGGTGATGTTGTCGCCCATCTTCAGGAGCGCCGGGCCGCCGAGGTCCGAGCCGAGCGGGTCCTTCAGCGGCACCTCGTCGATGTTCGGCCCCTTCACCAGCCGGTCGTCGGCGGACTCGTCCGGCGTGATGAGGTCGGCCTCGCTGGTGCCGATGTACGGGACCGACGGCGCCCGGCCCGGGGGCTCGACGTCCGCCTCCGCGGCGAGGTCGCGCGGGTCGGTTATCTCGCCGGCCAGCGCCGTCGCGGCGGCCACCTCGGGCGAGCAGAGGTATACCGCGTCGTCCTCCATCCCCGACCGGCCCTCGAAGTTCCGGTTGAACGTCCGGACGCTCACCGAGTCGCTGGCGGGCACGTGGCCGGCGCCGATGCAGGCGCCACAGGTCGCCTCGGAGACGTTGACCCCGGCGGCCATCATCTCCGCCGTCCACCCGTTCCGGGTCAGCATCTCCGAGGCCTGCTTGGACGCCGGCGCGACGATGGCCTCCGTTTGCTTTGCCACCTCGCGGCCCTCCAGCATCCTGGCCGCCGGGAGGATGTCCTCGTAGGCGCCGTTGGTACAGGACCCGAAGAGGACCTGGTCGACGTCGGTCCCGGCCACTTCGCGGACCGGGACGACGTTGTCGGGCATCGACGGGCAGGAGATCAGCGGTTCGAGCGCCGAGAGGTCGACGACCACCTCGTCGGCGTACTCGGCGTCCTCGTCGGGGCGGAGCTCGCGGTAGTCCTCCTCCCGGCCCAGGCGGGCGAGGAAGTCGCGGGTGCGCTCGTCGCTGGGGAACACCGAGGTGGTCGCGCCGAGCTCCGTCCCCATATTCGTGATGACGGTGCGCTCGTGGGCCGAGAGCGTCTCGACGCCGGGGCCGGTGTACTCGAACACCTTGCCCACGCCGCCCTTGACCGAGAACCGCCGGAGCATCTCCAGGATGACGTCCTTCGCGGTGGTCCAGGGCCCGAGTTCGCCCTCCAGCCGGACGTTCACCACCTCCGGCGTCTCGATGTAGTAGGGCGCGCCCCCCATCGCCGTGGCGACGTCGAGGCCGCCGGTTCCGATGCCGATGCCGCCGAGACCCCCCGCGGTCGGCGTGTGCGAGTCCGCGCCCAGCAGGACCTTGCCGGGCGCGGTGTAGTTCTCCTTGTGGACCTGGTGGAGGATGCCGGTGCCCGGCTTGGCGAAGTACGCGCCGTACGTCCCCGCGGCCGACCGGAGGAACCGGTGGTCGTCGGAGACCTTGAAGTCGGGCTGGTAGGTCTGGTGGTCGCAGTGCTGGCCCGCAACCTCGACCTGCACCTCATCGAGGCCGAGCGCCTCGAACTGCAGCCACACCATCGTCCCCGTCAGGTCGTGAGCGATGGTCTGGTCGACTTCGATGCCGATCTCCTGCCCGGGTTCGAGCTCCCCCTCGACGACGTGGTCCGCGAGGATCTTCTCCGTGAGATTCTTCCCCATGGTTGTCACACGTTCCGAACCGACGCACAAGTATTCTCCGTCACGGGTCCGGCCGAGCCGCCGGCGCGGCCGTCGTCCGATAGAACCTAACGTCGGGAACGTGAATGGAGCGCGAGGAATGACCCTAGAGATCTCCGACGACGTTCGCTCGCTGTTTCACGCCGAACTCGAACATCGCGACGGCGCCTACGTGCTCGAGGTCCCCGATTCCGAGATCGAGACCGGGGCGCTCGACGCCGGCGCCACCTACCGGGTCGTCCTGGCTTCGAGCCCCGAGACCGGGACGGCGGACGCCGAGTCGAAACGCGCGCCCGCGTCGGCGTCGAACCCCTCCGGGCGCGCGGGGGCCGCCGGGGACGACCACTCCCCGCCGGTCGCGGAGGGCGACGAGCTCGCGGTCGTCATCGAGGACCAGGGCGACGAGGGCGACGGCATCGCCCGCGTCGGCCCCGGGTTCATCGTCTTCATCCCCGAGACCACGCCCGGCGACCGGGTCCGGATCCGGATCACCGACGTGACCGGGTCGTACGCCTTCGGCGAGGTCGTCGAGCGCATCGCCACGACGTCCTGACCGGGCGACCGACCCGTCCCTGCCCTTCCGGCTCCCGGCCGTGCCGCTCCCGGCCGAGAAAGGCTAACAAGCCCACGGTCCCAACACGGGACGATGGCCTTCGAACTGGGCTTCCTCGTGGGGTCGCTCGCGCTGCTCGCCCTCGTGCTCTACTTCACCAGGGTCCGCGGGCCCTCGGTCCCCCACGCGGGGAACGTCGACGAACTGGGCGACGCGGAGGGCGGGACGCGTGCGGCCGCCGGCCCCGAGACGGAGGTGTGCGAGATCTGCGAGCGCGAGCGCGTCTGCTCGACGGAGGGCGGGCTGACCGTCTGCGCGGAGTGCAACGACGACCTGCTGGCGTGACCCGCGGCGAAAGGCAGGTTTCAAGCGCCGCGTTCCCGAAGCCGTGGCCATGTACGACCGGCTGAAGGGCTTTCGCGACTTCTACCCCGGCGAGATGGCGGCCCGACGGGAGGTGGTCGACGCCGTCGAGGACGTCGCCCGCCGGTACGGGTTCCGCGAGGTCGGAACCCCCGCGCTGGAGCGCCAGCGCCTCTACACCGACAAGAGCGGCGAGGAGATCGTCGAGGAACTGTACGCCTTCGAGGACCGCGGCGGGCGCGAGGTGGCGATGACCCCCGAGTTGACGCCGACGGTCGCCCGGATGGTCGTCGCGCGGGGCCAGGAGCTGTCGAAGCCGATCAAGTGGTTCTCGACGCGCCCGTTCTGGCGCTACGAGCAGGTCCAGCAGGGCCGGTTCCGGGAGTTCTACCAGACCAACGTCGACGTCTTCGGGTCGGCCGAGCCCGAGGCCGACGCCGAGGTGCTCGCGTTCGCCGCCGACGCCCTGACCGCCCTCGGCCTGGACGGCGACGACTTCGAGTTCCGCGTCTCCCACCGGGACGTGCTGGGCGGCCTGCTCGACGCCTTCGACGCCGACGTGGACCGCCGGGCGGCCATCCGCGCCGTGGACAAGTCCGCCAAGGTCGAGGAGGCGGAGTACTACGACCTGCTGACCGAAGCCGGCCTCTCCCGCGACCAGGCCCGGGAGTTCGACGCGTTGCTGTCGGGCGGGGACCTCGACGCGCTGGTCGAGTTCGGCGGCGACGACGTGGCCGCCGCCGTCGGGAACCTGCGGGCGGTGCTCGCCGCCGCGGAGGACTTCGGCGTGCGCGAACACTGTACGGTGTCCCTGGAGACGGCCCGCGGCCTCGACTACTACACCGGCGTCGTCTTCGAGTGCTTCGACACGCAGGGCGAGGTGTCCCGCTCGGTGTTCGGCGGCGGGCGGTACGACGACCTCATCGAGAGCTTCGGCGGTCCGCCGACGCCCGCCGTCGGCGTCGCGCCGGGCCACGCCACCCTCTCGCTGCTCCTCGAGCGCGCCGGCGTCTGGCCCGACGAGGAATTCGCCACCGACTACTACGTCCTCCGGGTCGGCGACACCCGCCCGACCGCCGCCCGGATCGCCCGCGAGCTTCGGGAGCGCGGCCACGTCGTCGAGACCGACGTCGCCGACCGCTCGTTCGGCGCGCAGCTCTCCTACGCGGACGGCGTCAACGCCGACACCGTGGTCATCGTCGGCGAACGGGACCTGGCGGACGGCGAGGTGACGGTCAAGGACATGGAGAGCGGCGACCAGGTCGCCGTGCTGGTCGACGAGTTCCCCGGCGACCGCGAGGCGCCGACCTACGACGACTTCGCGTAGGCGCGCCCGCGGTCCACCGTCCGCCCCCCGCGCTTTTCCGCCGCCGGCGCCCAGTCCCGCCCGTGCGCGCCTACCGCCTCGCGTACGACGGCCGCCCGTTCCACGGCTTCCAGCGCCAGCCCGACGTCCGGACCGTCGAGGGGTCGCTTCTCGACGCCCTCGTCGCGCTCGGCGTGACCGACGGCGGCACCCCGCCCGGGTACGCCGCCGCCGGCCGGACCGACGCGGGCGTCTCCGCGGTCGCCCAGACCGTCGCGTTCGCGGCGCCCGACTGGCTCTCTCCCGCGGCGCTCGGGAGCGAACTACCGGACGCCGTCAGGCCCTGGGCTGTCGCGTCGGTCCCCGACGGCTTCCACGCCACCCACGACGCCGTCGAGCGGTCGTACGTCTATCACCTCCACGCGCCCCGCGACCGGACCGACGACGACGCCGTGGCGGCGGCGGTCGAGCGGTTGAACGGGGAACACGACCTCCACAACCTCACGCCGGACGACGACGGGACGGTGAGGGACCTGACCCTCGGCGCGACGCGCCGGGGGGCGTTCCTCGCCGTTCGGGCGACTGCGGGGGGGTTCGCCCGGCAACTCGTCCGGCGGCTGGTCGGCCTGCTCGACGAGGTGGCCCGTGGGGTCGCCGGCCCGGACCGGGTCGAACGGGTCCTCGGGGACGACCCGCTCGACGGCCCGGCCGGCGTCGCGCCCGCGGCCCCGGAGCCGCTGGTTCTCGTCCGGGTCACCTACCCGGGCGTCGGGTTCGAGGCCGACCCGGAGGCCGCGGGGTCGGCGCGGGCGGCCTTCCGGGACCGGCGGACGGCGGCCCGCGCCGCCGCCCGGACCGCCGGAACCGTGCTCGACGGCCTGCCGGAGTAGACGGGGCGACCGCGCGCCGACGTGACGTGGTCGGCCGACGCCGGCCGTCGTGGCGGGCGGCGCGACCGGGGGACCTTTGTGAGTCGCCGCCGCTCGTTCGGGCGTGACTCGCACCGAGACCTGTCTCGAGTCCGCCGCCCGGATGACCGCCGGGGTGCTCGTCGCCGCCGTCGGGCACGTCTCCGGCGACATCGCCTCGGGGCTGTTCCCCCCCATCGCGCCGCTCATCTACCTCCTCGGGGTCGTTCCGGCCACCGTCGTCGGGTTCTACGCCTTCTCGACGGGCCTGTGGGTCGTCGTCGAGGGGGCGACCGACCGGGCCCTCGAGCGGACCGCCTCGCGGACCGACCTCAGCGGCGGGATGGTCGGGGAGACGGGCGGCGAGGAGCTGACCGAGGAGTACGACTAATCCCAGCCGTCGGGCCACAGGCCGGCGGCGCGCATCCCGCGCTCGTAGTCCGCGTCGCGGAAGTCCTCGGCCAGCGCGTCGGTCTCCAGGCGCGGGAGGTTCGCGTCGGCGAGTTCGGCGACCAGGAGCGCCGCCAGCATCGCGTGCTCGCGCAGGTCGCGGCGGTCGACCTTGTCCCGGGTGTCGGCGGCCGTATGCGTCCAGCCGCGCCCGCGCTCCTCGCGGCTGCTGTGTAACTGGAGCGCCGGGATTCCCCGCCGGACGAACGGCCACTGGTCGCTGAACGGGTGGGGCCGCTCGCGGACCGCGATGGGATGGCCGGTCCGGTCGGCCACCGCCTCGACGGCCGCCCGCGTCGCGTCGGAGGCGTGGGTCATGGCGACCATGTCGCGGCTCCGCCCCGCGCCGTCGACGTTGACCACCCCGGCCACGCGGTCGAGGTCGGCCGCCGCGGCCAGGTGCTCGCTCCCGACGAGCCCCGTCTCCTCGCACCCGACGAGCGCGACGCGCACGCCGCGGGCGAGGTCGGCGTCGGCCGCCGCGAGCAGGCGGGCCGCCGTCACCGCGACGGCGACGCCACAACCGTTGTCGAGCGCCCCCTCGCCCACGTCGTGGGCGTCGTAATGGGCGAGCAGGACGAGCTCCTCGTCGCTCTCGGGGCCGACGCGGCCGACCACGTTCCGGCTCTCGCCGTCGACCGTCTCCGCGTCGACGGTCAGTCGCACGCGCTCGCCCGTCCGGTCCCGGAGGCGCTCGCCCGTCTCGTGGCTCACCCCGACGCCGGGTGCGGCGGCCTCGGCGTCGAACGCGAGCGTGCCGGTCGGGGGCAACTGCCCCTCGACGTGGTTGGCGAAGACGAACCCGACGGCGCCGGCCTCGACGGCCGCGCCGAACGTCTCCAGGCGATGGACGAAGCGGGTCCCCGGCGGCGTGTCCGTCGACGCCAGTGCCACCGCGCCGTCGAGGTCGGCGGGCATCCCGTCGGGCAGGCCGTGCCCGACGTCGACGAGTTCGCCGTCCACGTCGGTGGGAGGCGCGTACGGCAGCGCGATGCATTCGTGGGCGCGCCCGCCGACCGTCAGCCGCGAGTCCCCGCGCCGCCAAGCCCGGGTCGGGAACGGCTCCGTGCGCACGTCGGCGACGCCCGCGTCGGCCAGCGCGTCGACCAGCAGGTCCGCCGCCGCCCGCTCGCCCTCGCTCCCGCCCAGGCGCGGGCCGACGTCGGTCAGCGCGGTCAGGAGCTCCCACGGCCGGTCGTCGGTCCACGCCCGGCCGAACGCGTCGAGCATGCCGGGTCGTCCGGCGCGATGATACAAATGACTGCTCCCCCAGTCGCGGGGCGGTCGGAGGTCCGGCCGACCGCCGACGCCGCCGGGGGGACGATCCGAGGAGCGGGGGTTTTTGCCTCCCACCGCCCTACCGGCGGGCGGTGGCGATGACGAGGCGTTACCCCCGCTGAGCCCCGTCTGATGAGGGACCCCGAACCGAGCCACCACGTCCGCTCGCGGGGCGTCAGGTGACGAACTTCAGCAGGTCGTCGCGCTTCTGGGCCCGGAACCGGTCGCGCAGGCACTCCAGGAGCGGCTCGACGGTCCCGCGCTTCGCGCTGATCGGCGCGATCACGTCCCGCCACTGCTGCCAGGGCGGGTGGAGGCCGAGCCGGTCACAGAGCGCGTCGAGGCGCTCGTCCCGGTCGTCGACCTTGTCCATCTTGTTGACCGCCACGACCGTCGGAATGTTGACGTCCCGGAGGAAGTGGAACATCTCCACGTCGTAGGGCACCTCGTTGGGCCCGGAGTGGCGGTCGATGATCTCGACCGCCGACTTGCCGTCGACGACGAGGACGGCGGCGAGGGCGTCCTCTGCGTTCGCCTCGACGTACCTGACCACGTCGGTCTTGATGGCCTCCCGGCGGTCGGCCTCGACGCCCTCCATGAACCCGAATCCGGGGAGGTCGGTGAACATGAACCCCTCGCTCGCCCAGTCGTAGTGGAAGGGCGAGCGCGTCACCCCGGGCTTTCGCCCCGTCGGCACGTCGTGGCCCGTCAGCTCCCGCATCAGCGTCGACTTGCCGACGTTCGACCGGCCGACGAGGAGCACCTCCTCGCGGTCCGGACGGTCCTCGAACATGCCCGCCGTAGGCGCTCGGCGGGGTTAAGACCGACGAGTCGGGCGGGGACGGGTCCGCGCCCGGTGTCGGACGGAACGGCGACCCCGGACGGCGGCGGAACGGCGACGTCGGCCGGGGTCGGAGCGACGGCACCTATTAGTGCGGCGGCCGTCCGACGGGAGGCGTGGACAAGCAGACCGTCAGGGAGCGGGTGTGGGACGACCTGGAGGAGAGCGGGGCGGCCCGGTTCCCGTTCCCGCCACACGGACGCATCCCGAACTTCGCCGGCGCGGACGACGCGGCCGAACGCCTCGCGGCGACCGACGAGTGGGTGGCGGCGGGGACGCTCAAGGCCAACCCCGACGCCCCGCAGTTACCGGTCCGGCGGGCGGCGCTGCGCGCGGGGAGGACCATCTACATGGCGGTCCCGCGGCTGCGGGACCCGGACCCGTTCCTCCGTCTCGACCCGGCGGAGGTCGAGGACGTCGACGCCGCCACGACCGTGAGCGGGTCGTCTGACGCCGGCGAGGCGGTGGGGCCGGACGCGGTGGAACCGGTCGACCTGGTCGTCTGCGGGAGCGTCGCCGTCTCGACCGACGGCGCCCGGATCGGGAAGGGCGAGGGGTACAGCGACCTGGAGTACGCGGTGCTGGCCGAGTTCGGCCTCGTCGGCCGCTCGACGACGGTCGCCACGACGGTACACGAGCGGCAGGTCTTCGACCGACTGCTCCCCACCGGAGCGCACGACGTGCCGGTCGACCTGATCGTCACGCCGGAGCGGACCGTCCGGACCGGCGCGACCGGCCGGCGGCCGGACGGGGTCGACTGGGCGGAACTGGACGGGGAACGGCGGGACGAGATTCCGGTCCTCGACGGGCTCGAACCCTGACGACCCCGCTCGGGCGGTCGTCCCGACGGCCGGGGACGCGACGCTCCGGAGCGGAGCCGACGGGGGCCGTGACCGACCGCCCGGCGCGACGACAACGATTTATCCGCCCCTCCGGTATCGGGGGTATGGCCGACTCCGCCCCGGACGGGACGGTTCGGTTACTCTACGTCGGCGACGGGGACGGCCGGGCGGCGACGGCGCTCGAAGCGGCCGACGACCGGTTCCGGGTCGCGACCGCGTCCGGGGCACGAGAGGGGCTCGAGCGGGCCGCGGCCGAGCGGTTCGACTGCGTCGTCAGCGCCGTCGAACTGTCGGACGGGCGGGGAACCGACCTCCTGGAGCAGGTCGCCGACCGCCGGCCGGGCGTGGCCACCGTCCTCGTCGACGGGGAGGACGGTGATGCGGCCGCCGAGGCCGTCAGGGCCGGGGTCACCGACTACGTGCGGGCGGGTGACGACGACCGCCTGGCCGCGCGGGTCGAGGCGGCCGTCGAGACGCAACGGGAACGGGCGGAGATCCTCGACCGGATGACCGACGCGTTCATCGCGCTCGACGACGAGTGGCGGTTCACCTACCTCAACGAGCGCGGGCGGCGGGTGATCTGCCGGGCGGCGGACGTGGAGGCGACCGCCGACGAACTGCTGGGCGAGAGCATCTGGGAACTGATCCCGGACGCGGTCGACACCACGTTCCACGAGCAGTACCACCGGGCGATGGAGACCGGCGAGTCGGTCACCTTCGAGGAGGAGTACGAGCCGCTCGGCGTGTGGTTCGAGGTTCGCGCGTACCCCTCGGCGACCGGGCTCTCGGTCTACTTACGGGACGTCACCGAGCGCAAGGAGCGCGAGCGGGAACGGGTGCTGACCCGGATCCACCGGGTCCTCGCCGACAAGGGGGCGTCGCTGGACGCGAAGGTTCAGGACCTGCTTGCCATCGGCCGTGAAGTCCTCGGAACGGAGTACGGGGCGCTCTCCCGCGTGAAGGGCGACGACTACGTCTTCGAGGTCGTCGACGACCCGACCGGGTCGGTACAGCCCGGCGACGTGGTGCCGTTAGAGGCGACCAGCTGCGAACGGGCGATCGCCACCGAGGAGACGCTCGTGCTGGCCGACGTTGCGGCCGACGCCCCAGAGCTGGCCGACCGGGCCGGCTACACCGAGTGGGGCATCGAGTGTTACGTCGGAACGCCGGTGACGGTCGACGGGGAGGTGTACGGCACCTTCTGCTTCTACGACCGGCAGCCGCGGACGGAGCCGTTCGACGACTGGGAGGTCACCGTCGTGGAGCTGATGGGCGACTGGATCAGCTACGAGCAGGAGCGCGGGCGCCGCCAGCGGGAGCTCGAGCGGGAGCGCGACCGGCTCGACAGCTTCGCCAGCATGGTGAGCCACGACCTCCGCAACCCGCTGAACGTCGCGGGCGGCAACCTCGACTTGCTCGCCGCGGAGTGCGAGAGCGACCACATCGACGACGTCCGGCGGGCGCTCGACCGGATGAACGAGCTCATCGACGACATGCTCGCCGTCGCTCGATCCGGCCAGCAGGTCGAGGACCCGGAGCCGGTCGACATCGGGCGGACGGCCCGCGAGGCCTGGGCGACCGTCGAGCACGCCGGCGCCACGCTGGCGGTCGAGGAGGCCGCGACCGTCAGCGGCGACGAGGGGCGGCTCAGACAGCTGTTCGAGAACCTGTTCCGCAACTCCATCGAGCACGGGGACGCGGCGGACGGCGGCGTGACGGTTCGGGTCGGCGTGCTCGACGGCGGTCGGGGGTTCTACGTCGAGGACGACGGCCCGGGCATCCCCGAGGACCGGCGCGAGCGCGCGTTCCGGAGCGGCTACTCGACCCGGGAGCGCGGGACGGGCTTCGGTCTGGCCATCGTCGCGGAGATCGTCAAGGCCCACGGGGGCGAAGTGACGGTGACGGAGGGGCGCGACGGCGGCGCCCGGTTCGAGGTGACGGGCGTCGACGCCCGGTAGGCGGCGGCCCCGGGTATAAGTCGCCGGGGGGCGACGGCCGGACGTGCGACTCGTCCAGGTGATGGTTCCCGCCGGCAAGCGCGAGGCCGTCGTCGGGGTGCTCGAGGACGAGGGCATCGACTACGCGCTGGCCGACGAGGCGAGCGGCCGGGAGTACACCGCTATCGTGACCTTCCCGCTCCCGACCGAGGCGGTCGAGCCGGTGCTGGAATCGCTGCGCGGGGCGGGGATCGAGCGGGACGCCTACACCGTCGTCACCGACGCGGAGACGGTGGTCTCGAAGCGGTTCGAGGCGCTCGAGGAGCGGTACGCCGAGGAGGAGGACGAGGACCGCATCGCCCGCGAGGAGCTGATCGAGCGGGCCCGCGACCTCTCGCCCAAGCCGCGGTCGTACTTCGTCCTCACCGTCGTGAGCGCGGTGGTGGCGACGGCCGGCCTCCTGCTGGACTCGCCGGCGGTCGTCGTCGGGTCGATGGTCATCGCGCCGCTCGTCGGCCCGGCGATGGCGACGGGGGTGGGAACCGTCGTCGACGAGCACGACCTGTTCGTCCGCGGCGTGCGTCTCCAGTTCGTCGGGGGGGTGCTCGCGGTCGTCAGCGCCGCGGCCTTCGCCCTCGTGTTACACGCGAGCGGCGCGGTCCCGATGTCCGCCGCCGAGGTGTTCGCCATCGGCGAGGTCCGCGAACGCCTCGCCCCGGACCTCCTCTCGCTCGTCGTGGCGCTCGCGGCCGGCGCCGCGGGCGCGCTGTCGCTCTCGACCGGCGTCTCGACGGCGCTCGTCGGGGTGATGATCGCGGCCGCGCTCGTCCCGCCGACGGCGGTCGTCGGCATCGGCGTCGCCTGGGGCCGGCCGGCCGCGGTCGTCGGGTCGGCCATCCTCGTCCTCGTCAACTTCCTGTCGGTCAACCTCGCCACCCTCGCCGTCCTCTGGTACTCCGGCTACCGGCCGGAGGCGTGGTTCCGGGAGGACGAGGCCCGCCGGGCGGCGCTCCGGCGCGCCGCGGTCCTCCTGATCGCCATCCTGGTCCTCTCGTCGTTCCTCGTCGCCGTGACCTGGAGCGCGGCCCGGACCGCGACGTTCGAGGAGCGGACCCGGGCGACCGTGGCCGACGCGGTTGCGGAACGGGAGGACGTGCGCCTGCTCTCCGTCCGGGTGGTCTACGAGGAGGGATTCGACCCCCGGGACCGCGAGGGACTGCTCCTCCGACGCCCCGAGCGGGTCGTCGTGACCGTCGGGCATCCGCCCGGCGTCGACCCGCCGCCGCTGGCGGACGCGCTGGCCGGACGGGTGGCCGGCGTCGCGGACGCCACGCTCGGCCTCCCGCCGCCCGACGTCGAGGTCCGGTTCGTGGCCGTCGAGCGGAGCGCGGGCGCGTGACCACCCCGGGACCGCCGGCTCAGCCGACCGCGCTGCCGAACGTCCAGTACGCGACGACCGGCGACAGCGCCAGCGGAACGCCGAGAGCCACGGTCCCCAGGACGGTGCGGCGTTCGAGTGCGTCCCGGAACCCGTCGTACCGCCGGAGCTGACCCCCGAAGAAGACGCCGGCGACGACCAGCCCGCCGAGGAGGGGGAAGAGGGGCGCCCAGACCGGCGTCCCGGGCACCCGCCCGGCCGGCACCGACAGCTGGGCGCCGAGGCCGACGGCGCCGACGGCGGCCGCGCCGAGCGCGTACGAGACGCCGGCGACGACGTGTCCGACGGCGGCCGCCGGCCGGATCGACCCCCCGGACGGCGGGCGCGGGGCCGCGTAGCTCGCGACCCCGGCGTAGCGGAGCGGGAGCGTTCCGACCCCCACGAGCACCGCGTACGGGAGGGCGGCGCCGACGGCGAGAAGCAGTACCGCCGCGGTCAGCGCGTACGTTCGCGTCGTCAGCGACCCCAAGACGACCGGGGGCACGGCGATGACGGTCGCGGCCACGACGGCGAGCACGGCGAGCGGGACCGCGTGGCGTCGGAGGCGTTCGGAGGCGGACGGGGACATACCGCCACGTTCCGGAATCCGGAACAAGTATGCTCCGGACCGCGGCCGCGACGGCGCGTGCCGCCCGAGCGAGCGGGTCGAACCTCCCGGCACGGGGTCGACCGCCGGCCGCCCACGTTTATTGCCCGGCCCGCCGCGTTCGGGGCATGGAAGTCACCGAAGTCGAGGCGGTGCCGCTGGCCAGCCCGGTCGACTCGACGGCGATGCAGTTCGGCTCCGCCGAGCGCGACGTGGCGGTCTGTCCCGTCGTCGCGAAGGTCCACACCGACGCCGGCCACGTCGGACTCGGGGAGACGCTCACCTACGACGCGAGCGGCGACGAGGCGCGGTACGTCGCCCGCGGGGTCGAGTCGCTGGCCGACCGCCTCGTCGGGGAGGACCCCCGCGACGTGACGGGCCGCTGGGAGTCGATGTACGTGGACGTGAAGCGGTCGGGGGCGTACAAGGCGCTCTCGGCGCTCGACGAGGCGCTGTGGGACCTCGCCGGGAAGGACGCCGGCAAGCCCCTCTACCGCCTGCTCGGCGGCGAGGCGGGCGACGTGGCCGCGTACGCCACCTTCCCCCACCGCCGGACGACCGACGAGCTGATCGACGACGGCGCGTGGCTGGCCGGGCGGTTCGACTCGATGAAGATCACCGTAGGCGCGGATCCGGCCGCCGACCGCGAGCGCATCGCGGCCGTCGCGGCGTCACTCCCCGACGGCTTCCCGCTCTCCATCGACGCCAACACCTCCTACTCGTTCACCGAGGCGCTCCGCGTCGGCCGGGCGGCGGGCGAGCACGGGCTGGAGTGGTTCGAGGAGCCGATCGCCCACACCGACGTCGAGGGGCAGGCCGACCTGAACGGTCGCCTCGACGTGCCGGTGGCGGCCTACCAGTCCCACACGACCCACTACCCGGCGCTCGACCACCTGCGTGCGGACGCGCTGGAGGTCTACCAGCCCTCGCTGTACGTCTGCGGCGGCGTCACGGCCGCCCGGCGGGTGGCGACGCTCGTCGAGGCGTTCAACAAGCGGCTGGTCCCCCATGCGTTCGGCCCGCTGGTGAACTACGCCGCGAGCCTCCACCTGGCGGCCGCGGCCCCCGCCTGCGACCTCATCGAGTTCGCCGTCTACGACGTCGACGCCGACGACCCCGGGCGCTACGTCGCCAGCCCCTACGTCGCGAACCAGGACGAGGTGCGCGTCGGCGAGGACGGCCTGATCCGACCGCCGGAGGGGCCGGGGCTGGGCGTCGAACTGGACGAGGGCGTCGTCGAGGACCTGCGGCTGGACTGACGGGTGAGTCAGTCCGCGCGCTCGGCGTCCGGAGCGACGAGCGCCCGGAGGCGCGGCGTCCGGGCGCGGAGCTCCCGGTAGCGGTGCCAGACCACCAGCGTCGAGGGGAGCACGAGCAGCGACGCGAGGTAGGAGTAGAGGATGCTGAGGGCGGTGAGAAGGCCGAACTGGCCGAGCAGCGGCGTGATGGCGAGGACGAGGACGCCCAGGCCCG
>JBDGSZ010000017.1:0-14165 GCA_042217265.1 Haloferacaceae archaeon | reverse complement strand
CTGGCGAACGCGACGGCGATGTACGCCAGGAACGCGAACGCGATGAACCCGAAGACGTCGGCGACGAGGTGCCGTCGGCCGGCCGACGACCCGCCGGCGTGCGCCGTCGCGGTCCCCGGGAGGGCGAGCGCGCCCGCGACGGGGAGCGTCCACCGACCCACGCGGCGCCGGACCGTCACGCGCCCCCGCCGCATAGCTCCTCCAGGACGTTGCTGTGGCTCTCGTTGTTCGCCATGCCGGTGTGGGCGGAGGTGTGGAAGTCGTACCAGAACGACAGTTGGGTCGCGGCGACGACGTGCCCCGCCATCGCGGCCCCGAGTGCCCGCTTGTCGGCGCCGCGCGGCAGGTCCAGGAGGCCGTCGAGGGCGAACAGCTTGAACCGGAAGGTCTGCTTGTCCACCGGGTCGGGGCCGGCGTAGCCGTACTCGTCGCCGCCGAGGCTGTTGGCGCCCTGGACCGCCCGGTCGGGGGGCGTCCAGCCGGCGGGAATCCGGCCGACGTCGGGCGGCACGTTCCAGACAAGCCAGTACGTGTACTCGCCGCCGGGGGCGTCCGGCCCGTCGAGGATCAGGGCGAGCGAGCGCGCGGCGTCGGGGACGCCGGACACGACGAGCGGCGGGTTCCGGTTCTCGAAGAGGTGGCCGTACTCGTTCGGGAGCTGGCCCTCGGCCGTGATCGCGGGCGAGGAGACCGCGAGGGCACCGCGCTGCTCGACCCGGCCGAACGCGGGGTTGTCCCCCTCCGGAACCGGCTCCCCTGGGAGGAGCGAACACGCCGACGCCGCGGCGTCGCCGCCCGCCGATCCGGCGAGGTTCCCGCCCCGGGCCGCTCCACACCCCGAGAGCAGCGACACCGCGGCGGCGAGGATCGACCGGCGCGTGACGGGGGTGGTCATGTCCGAGGTCGGTCCCCGTTGCCGGCGGTCCGGCCGCGGCCCGTCTCCCCGCCCCGACGCACGCGCAACGAGGGCTCCGCGTGCGGGGAACCGATCCCGGTCGAGGCCCGATCCGGCGGGACGTTCGTACATGACGATTCTCCGTCCCGCCGTTCCGGCGTTTCGCGTCTAAACGTTCGCCGGTGGTGCGGGACGGCGCCAAGAGCGCCAGACCGTCACAGCACCGTGCCGTGTTTCTTGTCCGGCAGGTCCTTCTCGACGTCCTCGTAGAACGCGAAGCGGGCGGCGAGTTCCGCCCGGAGGTCGCTCGGGGGGACGACCTCGTCGATGACCACCTCGCTCGCCATCCGGCGGACGTCGATCTCCCGGCGGTACTCCGCCCGGAGTTCGGCCTCGCGGCGCGCGCGCTCCTCCTCGTCCTCGATGTCGGCGAGTTCGTTGGCGTAAACGGCGTTGATGGCCGCTTCGGGACCCATGATGGCGATCTCGCCGCTCGGCAGCGCGATGACGCTCTCGGGGTCGTAGGCCGGCCCGCCCATCGCGTAGATGCCCGCGCCGTAGGCCTTCCGGGTCACGACGGTCTGTTTCGGCACCGTCGCCGACGAGGTGGCGTAGATGAACTTCTTGCCCGCCTCCAGGATGCCCTCCTTCTCGACCGACGCCCCGGCCATGAACCCGGGAGTGTCACAGAGGTACAGGAGCGGCACCTCGTAGGCGTCACAGGTCCAGATGAACTCCGCCGCCTTCTCGGCGGCGTCGGGGAAGATGGCGCCGGCCCGGCGGGCGGGCTGGTTGGCGACGACGCCGACCGCGCGGCCGTCGATGCGGGCGAAACCCGTCACGACCTCGCGCCCGTACTCGGGTTTCAGTTCGAGGAAGGAGTCGGCGTCGACCACCCGGTCGAGCAGGTCGTGGACGTCGTAGGGTCGGGTCGGCGCCTCCGGGATCAGTTCGTCGATGCCCGCGGGGGAGGCGGCGGGGTCGCGCGGTTCCGCACGCGGGGGGGTCTCGCCGGCGCAGTCGGGGAGGTAGGAGAGCAGATCCGCGACGAGGTCGCGGGCCTCCGCCTCGTCGGCGGCGACCAGGTCGGCGCTCCCGGTGTGGCGGGCGTGGATCGCCGGGCCGCCCAGGTCGGCCAGCGAAATCTCCTCCCCGGTGACCATCTCGACCATCCGGGGCGAGGCGATGGCCATCGCGCTCATCCCCTCGACCATCACGGTGAAGTCCGCGAAGACGGGGGTGTACGCGGCCCCGGCGATACAGGGGCCGTAGAGGACGCAGATCTGCGGGACGTACCCCGAGAGCATCGAGTGGTTGTAGTAGTACTTCCCGATGCCCTCGCGGTTGGCGAAGAAGCCGGTCTGCTGGTCGATCCGCCCGCCGGAGGAGTCCATCAGGTACAGCACCGGCTTGCCCGTCTTGAGCGCCCGCCCCTGCATCCGCAGGAACTTCTCGACGCCCCGGGCGGCCATCGACCCCGCCTTGACGGTGTAGTCGTTGGCCATGACGTGGACCGACCGGCCCTCGAACTCCGCGGCGCCGGTCAGGAGGCCGTCGGCGGGGAGGCGATCGTCCGCCCCGTCCTCGACCTCGGGGCTGTCGGGGTGCCACTCGTCGAAGGCGGCGAACGTGCCGTCCTCGAACGCCAGGTCGCCGAACCAGAGCTCGAGGCGGTCCCGGACGAACAGTTTGCCCTGCTCGTCGAGGCGGTCGCGGTACTCCTCAGGGCCGCCCTCGTGGATGTCGTCGATCTGGTCGCGGAGGCGGCGCTCGCGGTCGGTCGGCCCGTCGCCGGGTGACTCGCCGTACGTTCCGGTCGTCACGTCGCCAGCGTCGGCCGACGGTTCGGCCCGGGCGGTCGGCTCGTCGTCGTCGCCGACGACCACCTCGACCGGTTCCCCGAGGTGGTCGGCGAGCGCCGAGGCGATGGCGCCCGCCTCCTCGGCGTCGGCGTCCCCCCGGACGTGGACGCGCATGGCGGGAATGCGACGGGCGGGCCGATACCGTTTACGGTGCCCGCGGCGGCCTCGCGCGCGTCGCCGGCTCGGGGTCGTCGGGCCACCGAACGACGGCGGACGTCGCCGGGGCGATGGCGGCCCTCACCCGCCGAGTTCGGCTTCGAGCCGGTCGACCAGCGACGGGTTCCCGACGTGACACGGCGTACGCTCGTGAAGTTCGGACGGCGCGCCGTCCAGGAGCGACCGCTTGCCGTCGGTGGACGCGCCGCCCGCGGCCTCGACGACCGCCGCGACCGGGACCGCCTCGAACTGCGCCCGGAGCTTCCCCGCCGGGGCGGAGGTCAGCGCGGGGTAGCCGAAGAGACCGCCGTAGGTGAGCACCTGGTTCACGTCGCCGACCATCGCGCCGCCGTACCGGAGCTTGATGCTCTCGTCGGCCTCGACCGATTCGACGAAGGCGGCGAAGTCGTCGGGCCAGTCGGGCCGGCGGCCGCCGAAGCCGTAGACCGTCGGATCGTCGGGCAGGGTCACGTCCCCGTCGATGACCGTCCGGTCGCCGTCGGTTACGAGGTGCTCGGTCACCGTGCCGTCGCGGACGGCGGTCATCGTCGTGACCGGACCGTAGAGGACGTACCCGGCCGCGAGCAGGTCGTCGCCGCCCGCCGGGAGGGAGGCGTCGTAGACGGAGACGACCGTGCCCATCAGGTTATTCGAGCGGAGGTTCGAGGAGCCGTCCAGCGGGTCGAGCGCGACCGACACCCCCGTGCCGGTGTCGACGACCCCCTCGCGCTCCTCGCTCGCCACCGCGCCGACGCCGTCGAGGGTCCCGACCCGGTCGGTCAGCAGCTCGTCGGCGTAGGCGTCGGCCGCGAGCTGCTCGTCGCCGGTGGGGTTCTCGCCGCCCGCGAGCTCCCGGCGGCCCGGGAGCGCGTCGCGCACCTCGGGGGCGGCCGCGGCGACCGCGTCCAGGACGCGCTCTGCCGTGTCGGCCATCAGTCCGCCGCCGCCTCCGCGCGCCCGACGGCCTCCGCTGCCCCCTCGCCCTCGAAGATCACGGCCTCCAGGGCGTCGAGGATGCCCCGGGGGTTCTCGCGCTGGAACACGTTCCGGCCGACGGCCAGCCCCTTCGCCCCCGCGTCCATCGCCGTCTCGACGGTGCGCAGGAACTCCAGGTCGTCGGTCTTCGACCCGCCGGACATCACGACCTTCGTGGGCCCGGCCATGTCGACGGCGTGGGCCATCGCGTCGCCGCTCCCGGGGTACTTCACCTTCGCGATGTCGGCCCCGGCCTCGAGCGCCAGGCGGGCGGCGTAGGCGATGACGTCGGGCTTGGTGTCGTTTTTCAGCCCCTGACCGCGGGGGTACGACCACATCACGACGCCCATGTCGTGCTCGCGGGCTGCCTCCTGTGCGTCGCGGAACTCCTCCATCATCTCGACCTCGTTGTTCGACCCGCCGTAGACGGTGAAGCCGACGGCGTCGGCGCCCACCTCGGCGGCGTAGTCGACCGACCAGTTGACCGACGAGTCGGGTTCGCCCATCCAGAGGTTGCTCGTCCCGTTGAGCTTCGCCAGCAGGGTCACGTCCTCCTCGTAGGAGGGGTAGTGGGCCTCGGCGACGCCCTTCTGGACCGCCAGCGCCGTCACCGCGTCGTGGGTCGCCAGGTCGAAGACGACCTCGGGGTCCATCGTCTCGGGGACCGGTTCGAAGTCCACGGGGCCGTGCTCCAGCCCGTGGTCGTAGGCGAGGATGAGCGCCTTTCCGTCGCGCGTTATCGCGGAGTCGGCACCTGGTCGCATGGGTCTACGTAGCGCCGAACGCGCACAAAAAACGTGCGGTCGGCGGGGCCGCCGCCGCCCGGGCGCTGGGCGGGCCGACGAAGGTGCCCGGCGGGGACGCGGGACGGCCGGTTCGTCACCCTTAGGAGGGTCCCCCCCGGAGCGGGGCGCATGCGTTCAGCGGACGACATCGAGACCGTCGGCGTCGTCGGCGCCGGCACGATGGGCAGCGGCATCGCGCAGGTGGCCGCGACCGCGGGCTACGACGTGGTGATGCGGGACATCGAGCCGGAGTTCGTCGAGGCGGGGTTCGAGACCATCGAGGACAGCCTCGGGCGCCTGGTCTCGCGTGACAGCATGGACGAGGCGGCGGCCGAGGCCGCGAAGGAGCGCATCGAGGGGACGACCGAGCTCGCGGACCTCGCGGACGCGGACGTCGTCGTCGAGGCCGCGCTGGAGGAGATGTCGGTCAAGCAGGACGTCTTCGGCGAGCTCGACGGGCTCGTCGACGCGGACGCCGTCCTCGCGACCAACACCAGCACCCTCTCGATCACGACCATCGCCTCGGCGACCGACCACCCCGATCGCGTCGTCGGCCTCCACTTCATGAACCCCGTGCCCGTGATGGAGGGCGTCGAGGTGGTCGTCGGGGAGCGGACGGCCGACGCGACCGTCGCGTTCGCCCACGACTTCGCCGAGTCGCTCGACAAGACGACCTGGGAGTCCGACGACAAGCCCGGGTTCGTCGTCAACCGCGTCCTCATCCCCTGGATCAACGAGGGCATCCGGGCCTACGACGAGGGCGTCGCCTCCAAGGAGGACATCGACACGGGGCTGAAACTCGGCACGAACGTCCCGATGGGGCCGCTCGAACTCGCCGACCACATCGGCCTGGACATCTGCCTCGACGCGGGCGAGACGCTCCACGAGGAGCTCGGCGACAGGTACAAGCCGCCCTTCCTGCTCAAGCGGAAGGTCGACGCCGGCGACCTGGGCAAGAAGACCGGCGAGGGCTTCTACGAGTACGACTGACGGGACGAGGGAGAACCCTCAAGTCCCCCCCGGTAGGTCCCCCGGTATGGATTCGCCGCTCGAGGGCCTCCGGGTCGTCGACTTCACGACGATGATCAGCGGGCCCTTCGCCACGAACCTCCTCGCGGACTTCGGGGCCGACGTGATCGCGGTCGAACACCCGACGAAGCCAAACCCCATCCGGGAGTGGAACCCACAGAAGGGCGACGAGTCGCTCTGGTGGAAGTCCATCGGGCGCAACAAGCGCGCCGTCACCCTCGACCTCGGGACCGAGGAGGGGAGCGCCCTGGCGCTCGAACTGGTCGAGGACGCCGACGTCGTCTTCGAGAACTTCCGGCCCGGAACGATGGAGCGGTGGGGGCTGGGGTACGACGCGCTGAGCGACGTCAACCCCGGCGTCGTCATGGTGCGGATCTCGGGCTACGGCCAGACCGGCCCCCGGGCGGAGAAGCCCGGGTTCGGCTCCATCGCCGAGGCCATCTCGGGGTGGGCCAACGCCAACGGCTTCCCCGACAGCGACCCGCTGCTCCCGCCCATCCCGCTCGCGGACCTCACGGCCGCGCAGTTCGCGGTCTTCGCCGCGATGTTCGCCGTCTACGAGCGCGACCTCGGCGGCGACGGGGACGGGTCGGGCGAGGGGCAGGTGGTCGACGTGTCGCTGTACGAACCGCTCTTCCGGCTGATGGTGACGGGGATCGAGGCCTACGACGTCCTCGGGGAGACGACCGAGCGGACGGGCAACCGATCGACTAACTCCGCGCCGCGGAACCTCTACGAGACGGCCGACGGCTACGTCGCGCTCTCGGCCTCCTCGCAGGCCATCTTCGAGAACGTCGCCGCCGCCATCGGCCGCGAGGACCTGGTCGACGACCCCCGGTTCGCGACCAACGCGGACCGGGTCGAGCACGCCACGGAACTCGACGAGGTCATCGAGTCGTGGACCCGCGAGCGGCCGACCGACGAGGTCATCGGGACCATGGAGGCCGCGGACGCCATCGTCGGGCCCGTCTACGACGAGCGCGACATCCACGGGGACGAGCAGTACCGCGCCCGCGACAGCCACGTACCCGTCGAGGATCCGGACCTCGGCGAGGTGACCGTCCCGAACGCGATCCCGCGGCTCTCGCGGACCGACGGCAGCGTCGAGCGCCTCGGCCCCGCCCACGGCGAGCACAACGAGGCCGTGTACCTCGACGAGGTCGGCCTCGACCGGGAGGAGTTCGAACGCCTGCACGAGGAGGGGGTGATCTGACACCTGGCACCTCACCCCTCGCGGCAACGCGGGGGCGGAACCGACAGGGTTTACCCGCGGGTCGCGGGTGTGGCCGGTAGATGGGACCCCCAGGGCGCGCGGCGTCGTCGGTCGCCGGGGTCGTCGCCGACCTGCGACGTGACGGCTCGGTCGGGGTCCTGCTGGTCGTCTCGCTGGGCTGGTTTCTCACGCTGGGCGTGCGCATCATCTACCCCGCGCTGTTGCCGCGGATCACGACCGAGTTCGGCGTCGGCAACGCCGCCGCGGGCCTCCTCGTCGGAGCGCTCTGGACGACCTACGCGCTCCTCCAGTTCCCCGGCGGGGCGCTGGCCGACGCGGTCGGCGAGCGGTTCGTCCTCGGGGCCAGCGTCCTCCTCTCCGCCGGCGCCGTCGTGGGCATCGTCGTCTCGCGCTCGCTGCCGTCGTTCGTCGCCGCGACGGTCCTGCTCGGCCTCGGAACGGGACTCTACGGCACGACGCGCATCACCGTCGTCGCGGCGGCGTACGACCGGATGGAGACAACCGCCATCAGCGTGAGCCAGGCCGCGGGCAACCTCGGAAACGTCGCCCTGCCGGCCGGCGCCGGGGCCGTCGCCGCCGCCCTCGGGTGGCGGTACGGCTTCGGCTACACCGTCCCGCTCTTCCTCCTCACCGCCGCCGGGGTGTGGGCGTTCGTCCCCCGCCGGGCGTCGGCGGCGGCCGGCGACGAGCCGTTCCGAGAGACGATGGCGACGGTGGCGACGGCGGTCCGGACGCCGCGCGTGCTCGCGGTCACCGCGCTGCTCTCGCTCAACATGTTCCTCTACCAGAGCGTGACCGGGTTCCTGCCGACGTACCTCGTCGCCGTGAAGGGACTGGACCCCGGTGCGGCGACGACGCTGTACAGCCTCTTTTTCGCGGCCGCCATCGGCCTCCAGTTCCTCTCGGGGGTCGTCGCCGACCGGCGGGGAAACCCGGCCGCCATCGCCCTGTTCGTCGGGCTCAGCGTCCCGGCGTTCGTCCTCCTCACCGTCGTCGAGTCGTTTCCGGCGCTGGTCGGGACGGTCCTCCTCCTGAGTTGCCTGCTCGGCGCCATGCCGCCGGTGAACGCCGCCGGCGTGGGTGCGGTGCCCGAGCGGATCCGGGGGAGCGGGTTCGGCCTCCTCCGGACGGCCTACATCGCGTTCGGGGCCGCGGGGCCGCCGGCGGTCGGGCTGCTCGCCGACGCCGGGCGGTTCGACGCCGCGTTCCTCGGCCTCGGCGGGGTGGCGCTCGGCCTGAGCGTCTGGGGGCTGCTCTTCCGACGGGTCGGCGCGGACTGAGCCGTCGATCCGGCGGGTCCGACGCCGTCTACACACCCGAACGGATAACCGCGCGGCCGGCGACCTGCGGGACATGGACGACGAGACGCTCCCCCCGGAGACGACGATCGGGCGGGTCGCCCTGCGGGTGAACGACGTCGACGAGGTCAGGGCGTTCTACGAGTCGGTCGTCGGCCTCGACGCCCTGCGGACCAGCGGCGGGACGGCGACCCTGGGCGCGAGCGGGACGCCGCTCCTGACCCTGATCGGCGACCCGGAGGCCGCCGAGCGGCGCCGGGACGAGGCCGGGCTGTTTCACACGGCCGTCAGGGTCCCGTCGCGGGCGGCGCTGGCCGACGCCCTCGACCGGGTCGAGGAGTGGGGGCTCGACGGCGCCTCCGATCACCTCGTGAGCGAGGCGCTGTACCTCTCGGACCCGGAGGGCAACGGCGTCGAGGTGTACCGCGACCGGCCGCGCGAGGAGTGGCCCGAGACGGACGACGGCCGCGTGGCGATGGAGACGCTCCCGCTCGACCGCAACGACCTGCGGGGGCGCGGCTCCGGGGCGGCCCGCGTCCCGGACGGGACCGACGTCGGCCACGTCCACCTGGAGGTCACCTCGACCGCGGCGGCCCGCGAGTGCTACGTCGACGCGGTCGGCCTGGACGTACGGGCGACATACGGCGACGACGCGCTCTTCCTCGCGGCCGGCGGCTACCACCACCACGTCGGGGCGAACGTCTGGAACGGCCGGACGGCGCCGGCGTCCGGGTCGAGCCGGGGACTGGAGTGGTTCGAACTCGACGTGCCCGCCGGGGCGGTCGACGCCCTCCGGTCCCGGCTCAACGCCGCTGGGTTCGACACCCGGGGGACCGACGAGGGGTTTGCGACGACCGACCGCGACGGCATCGGAGTCCGGGTACGGGCAGTCGACTGACCGGGGACCACGGCGGCCGGCGCCCCGTGGCCGGGAGACTGGGCGGGACCGCCGTCGGCGGATGTGATCGCCGTCGGTCCGCACCGCGGCGGGTTCGGAACCGCCGCCGACGTGCTCGGCGCGGGAGCATCGTCGGTTCGCGCCGCGGGGACGGCGAAACGATTACCCGCCCGTCGGGAGTGCGGTCGGCCATGCGCTACTACCGACGACCCGGCGAGGACGGGCACCGGCTGGTCGTCGCGGACGGCGACGCAGTCCACGACCTTACTGCGGTCCGCCCGGAGCTGCGGGGGTTCGGCGACCTCGCTCGGGCGGCCGCCGTGGCCGGCGCCGGCGTTGACGAGGTCGCGGCGCGCCACCTGGACGCGGCGCCGACGCTCCCCGATGTCCCCGACGACCTCGCGACTCCGGTCGTGGCGGGGGAGGTGTGGGCCGCCGGCGTCACCTACGAGATCAGCGAGGCAGCCCGCGAGGAGGAGAGCGGGATGCCCGAGATCTACCTCGACGTCTACGACGCCGAGCGCCCGGAACTGTTCCTGAAGGCGACGCCGTCGCGGACGGTCGGCCCGGGCGAGGCCGTGGGCGTCCGGGCAGACTCCTCGTGGGACGTCCCCGAACCGGAACTCGGGGTCGTCCTCTACCGCGGCGACGTCGTCGGCTACACGGCCGGCAACGACGTGAGCAGCCGCGACATCGAGGGGGCGAACCCGCTGTACCTCCCGCAGGCGAAGGTGTACGACCGGTGCTGTGCGCTCGGCCCGGCGGTCGCGTCGCCGGAGACGGTCGGCGACCCCCACGACCTCGAGGTGTCGATGACCGTCCGGCGTGACGGCGACCCGATCTACGAGGGGGAGACGTCGACCGGCGCGATGGTCAGGCGGTGCGAGGACCTCGTCGAGTGGCTGACCGCCCACAACGACCTCCCGGACCTCGCGGTCCTGCTGACGGGGACATCGCTCGTACCGCCCGACGAATTCACCCTGACGCCGGGCGACCGCGTCCGCGTCGCGGTCGAGTCCGTGGGGACGCTGACGAACGGCGTCCGGGAGGTCTGACGGAGGGTCAGACGAGAGCGGCGGCGCCGTCGCGGCGCTCGACGGTGGCGCCACACGCGGGGCAGACGTACCGGCGGCGCGACCCCTCGTCGCGGACGACCCAGTCGCCGTCGACGGCGCTCTCGTGCCCGCAGTCGGGGCAGAAGAGCGTCGCCTTCGGGCGGTCGGCGGGGACCGGAGCGTGGCGGGAACTCATCGGCGGAGATAGGAGCTGAAGGGGCATAACCCTGTTCGCGACGGTCGACCGTGACCGTTCGGAGGCCGGGCCGTCGGCGTCGCGGACCGGCGCGGTCGCCCGGACCGGATCCGCCGCCCCCGGGCTATATGTGCCGTCCGCGGGGAGGGCCCACATGACCCGAGTGCGCGCCGTCGACGAGGCCGACGTCGAGGCGGTCGCGTCGTGGCTCGACCTGACCTTCGCGGCCGGCGAGGCGGCCGACGCGGCCGACCGGCTCGACACGCTGGCGGGCATCTACGCCGACCTGGAGGACGTGCCCGTCGACGCGATGGACGACCGCGGCGGAGAGGACCGGTTCGTCGCCCCGCCCGTGCGCCCCGGACCCGACGAGGACCCACACAACGCCTGGCTCCAGCGGTTCGACCTGCGACGGCCGGGGGACGGCCCGCTCTCGGGGCTCGACGTGGCCATTAAGGACAACACCTGCGTCCGCGGCGTCGAGATCACCTGCGGGTCGCGGGCACTTGAAGGGTTCGCGCCGGCGGGCCACGCCGCCGTCGTCGACCGCGTTCTCGACGCCGGCGGGCGGATCGTCGGCAAGACCAACATGGACGAACTGGCGTTCGGGCCGACCTCCGAGACCAGCGCCTACGGCGCGACGCTGAACCCGCGGGACCGCGACCACGTCGCCGGCGGGTCGTCGTCCGGGTCCGCGGCCGCCGTCGCGGCCGGGGAGGCCGACCTCGCGCTGGGGACGGACACGGGCGGGAGCGTCCGCATCCCCGCGAGCTACTGCGGGATCGTCGGGCTGAAGCCGACGTACGGGCGGGTGTCGCTCCACGGGATCGTCGAGCTGGCCTACTCGATGGACCACGCCGGCCCGCTGGCCCGCGACGTCGAGACCGCGGCGGTCGGCCTCGACGCCTTCGCCGACGACCCGCCCGCGAGGGGGGACAGTTACGCGGGCGCAGTCGGCGACGTGGCGCCGGAGGACCTGACGGTCGGCGTGAGCGAGGCGGCCTACCGCACCCACGTCTCCGCGGCCGTCGAGGGGACGGTCCGGGACGAGGTGGCGGCGCTGGAGTCGGCCGGCGCCGAGGTCGTCGACGTCGAGATCCCCCCGCTCGCCCACTCGCGTCCCGGCTGGTGGGGGATCGCTCCGGTCGAGTTCGCGGCCGCGTACCTCACCAACGGCGTCGGCCTCTGGCGACACGGCCGGGCCGAGGAGAGCCTGACGGCGGCGCTGACGCGGCTCCGGCGGAGCGACAGCCGCCACCTCGGAACCAACGTCAAGGAGATGCTGGCGCTCGGCGCTCACCTCCTGACGACCCACGACGGCTACCACTACGCCCGCGCCCGGTCCTACCGGGCGGTCCTCCGCGAGGCGTTCGACGACGCCCTCGCCGACGTCGACATCCTCGTCGGGCCCGGGACGCCCACGACCGCCCAGGAGGTCGACGGCTTCGAGCGGGGCGTCACCCCGCCGGTCAACTGGAACACCCACCCGACGAACCTCACCGGGCACCCGAGCGTCGTCCTGCCCTGCGGCGAGGACGACGACGGCCTGCCAGTGAGCCTGCAGTTCGTCGCCCCCTGGGGCGCCGAGCGGGACCTCCTCGCGGCCGCGGCCGCCTACGAGCGGGACGTGTAGGGGCGTCCGGGTTCCGACTGCGCGGCCGACGGCGAGCGATCGCGGGCGACCCGCACGCAGGGCTCACTTGCCCGCGACGAAGATCTCGTGCCGGAGCGCGGGCAGCGCCTCGTGTGCGCGGCGGACCTGATCGGTTATCGTCGCCGCGTCGAGTCCCCGGGTCGACAGCGCCCGGTCGACGAGCCCGCCGAGGGGGCCGGCGTGAAGCCATACGAACGGCGTCGTCCACTTCCGGAAGCGACCGACGCTGTGCGCGGAGACGTCCGCGACGGAGCACACCTCGAACCCGGCGTCGTCGAGCGCCCGCTCGTACGCCGGACGGCTCCACGGCGGCGGCATGTCCCACGCGTCGGCGAACCGCTCGACGGCCTGCCGCTCGGCGTCGTCGGCGCCGGCGCGCACGACGAGGTCGGAGAACGCAAGGTACCCGCCCGGTTCGAGGGCCGTCTCGATCTCCGAGAGGACCGCCGCCCGGTCGGGAAGGTAGACGAACGCGTCGATGGCGACACAGGCCGGGACCGACCCGGGCGCGAACGGGAGGGCGGTCGCGTCGCCGACGACGAAGCCCGCGTCGGCGTCGCTCCCGGCGGCGTTCTCCCGGGCGCGGGCCACGTTGTACGGGACGAGGTCGACGCCGACCGCGCGGAACCCGAAGCGCTCGGACAGGTGGACCGTCGGGCCGCCGCGCCCGCAGCCGACGTCGAGCAGCGTGACGTCGGTCGTCGGGAGGCGGGCGGCGAGTTCCCGCCCGACCCGGGCGGCGAGCCGCCGCTGGCTCGATCCGACGAAGTGGGGGCGGTACCGCTCGGAGTAGCCCAGGTTGAGGAATGCGTCGGTGTCGAGGATCAGGTCGAACAGGCGCCAGACGTCGGCCCTGGACCCGCGGTAGGAGAACTGCTCACCGATCCGCTCCCGGAGGCGGTCGGGCGCCATCTACTCCAGGTCCGAGACCTCGGAGTAGCAGTACTCCGATTCGTCGCAGTACGCCAGGTCCGCACAGCCCCGGGGGCGCTGGTAGTCGATGTCCTCGTGTCGGCGGAGGTACGTGACGTACCCGTCGTCGACCCGGTCCAGGACGTCGTGACACACCCACTTCTCCCCGAACCACGTCGCGCCGAGGTTCCGGTACGGGCAGATGAAGACGGTACGCTCGGCCGCGTCGACGCGTGGCGTCTCCACGATGCGAACCCCGACGAGGCGGTAGGCGATGCGGAGCCGACGGACGACGGCCGCTGGCGTGTGCGCCCCGAGAAAGAGCACGTGCGCGATGAGGTATCCGATGTCGTGCAGGAGCCGCCGGATCATCGTCGTATCCCTCTCGGGGTGTGGGGAAGGTCAATCCGTCGCTCGTCCGGACGCGCGGACGTCGACGGCCTCCGGTCCCCCGCCCGCGGAACAACGGGCGCTGCGGGCCCGTAGCGACGCCGTCCCCGCCCCGCTCGCCGCCGTCCCGTTGCCCCCCTCTTCCGGAGTCGTCGCTCGTCGGCGTGATCCGCGGCGGGAACGATGGGCGCCGCAAGCGTGCGTTCGTCGGTCGAACGACCCCGTCTTTGGGCCGTGATACGGCTCGATTCGAGGTTTCCAAAACGCACCGAAAAACATAGTTTTCCGTGTTCGCGTAGTTATCTGTATGCCCACAATCACGGTCAACGTGGACGACGACCTCAAAGAACGCATGGACGAACATCCCGAGATCAACTGGAGTGAGGTCACACGACAGGCCATCCAGGAGAAAATAGAGACGCTCGAAGTGATGGACGAACTCACCAGCGAAAGTGAACTTACCGAGAGTGACGTACAAGAGATCGCTGATAAGATCAACAAGAGTGGACGCAAGCGCGTTGACGAGGAATCGGTGTAGACACGACGAATGAAGCTGGTCATCGACGCCAACGTCGTCATCTCCGCACTTATCGCCGATTCGAAAACGCGGGAACTCATCGTCACACTCGAACCCGATCTCCTGACATCCGCGTTCGTCTACGAGGAGATCGAGAACTACGAGGAGCTGATCGTGGAAAAGTCCGGGATGAAGCCGGACCGAGTGGCACAGCTCATTGATCTTCTGTTCCAGTACATCAAGGTCGTTCCCGTCGACGAATTCTATCCGGCTATCGACCGAGCAGAGGAAGCGATCGGCGACACCGAC
>JBDGSZ010000068.1:0-14674 GCA_042217265.1 Haloferacaceae archaeon | reverse complement strand
GAGTACGGTGCGCGTCATGCCGGGTCCCTTCCGCGTCTCGCCACTAGACTGTACCCCGCGTTCCCGACACGCACCTAAAAGGATAGCGGAACGCGCCCGTCGCGTGACGCCGTCTCACGGCCCCGCGACGGCCGTATTCGCGGGGGTGGGCGCCGCCGGCCGGCGCCGGGTCGCCCCGTTCCACAAGCCTTATCTCCGGACCGGTGGCTAGTTGCTGACGCGAACGCGCGCTGGTAGTGTAGTGGTATCACGCGACCTTGCCATGGTCGCAACCGGGGTTCAAATCCCCGCCAGCGCACTCCGGCTTGAACGACCGTGAGAGCCGTGTGTGCGCGACACCGGGGGTTTGGACCACGCGAGACGAGCGGTGCGAGTCTCGCCATCGGGTTCAAATCCCCGCCAGCGCACTCCCATCGGGAACCGAACCGCGGGCGACGCCCGTGTCGCTCGGCCTGGCGTGCGCCCCCGCCGGTCAGGTGTACCAGAGCGCCCAGAGGATCAGCACGCCCTGGAGGGGGAGCCGACCCCAGCGAACGGCCGCGGAGGGATCGCCGCCGCCGGGCATCCCCTCGACGACGACCCCGTGGGTCGCCATGTAGACGTTCGCCGGGAAGACCACGACGAGCAACGCGACCGTCGCCCAGGCCGCGTACCGGCGGGTGCGGGGGATCAACAGTCCGATACCGACGGCGATCTCGGCGAGGCCGGAGAGGTAGACGAGCGCGAGCGCCGCCGGAAAGAGCGGCGGGACGATCTGGACGTACCACTCCGGCACGACGAAGTGCAGGACCCCGGCGACGACGTACAGCGGTCCCATCACGTAGAGCAGCGGCCGCTTCAGCCGGCGGAGGATCCCGCGCATCGTCGTCCGCTCGGGGACGCGGGACCGAAGCGGTTTCGCTCCGCGGGCGGCCGCAGGATCGACGGGACGGACTCCACGACCCCCGGCGACGCGGCTTTACGTGCGCGCACCCACGAATACGGTATGGAACGCGCCACCCTCGGCGGCGGCTGTTTCTGGTGCATCGAGGCGCCCCTGAAGCGCCTGCGCGGCGTCGAGTCCGTCGTCTCGGGCTACACCGGCGGCGACACGCCGGACCCGACCTACGAGGCGGTCTGCTCGGGACGGACGGGCCACGCGGAGGTCGTCCAGGTCGAGTTCGATCCCGAGGTCCTTCCGTACGAGGACCTGCTGCAGGTCTTCTTCGCCATCCACGACCCCACGACCGAGGACCGGGAGGGGCCGGACGTGGGCTCGCAGTACCGCTCCGCGGTCTACTACCACGACGACGGCCAGCGCGGAACCGTCGAGCGGGTGATCGACCGCCTGGAGCGGGAGGGCGTCTACGACGGCATCGTCACCGAGGTGGCGCCGCTGGATACCTTCTACCGCGCCGAGGAGTACCACCAGGACTACTTCGAGAAGAACCCGAACAAGCCCTACTGCCGGATGCAGATCCCGCCGAAACTGGACAAGGTACGCGAGCGGTTCCCGGAACTGGTCGACGACGCGGCAGAGGTGTAGCGCCACGCCGACGCGACGACCGGCGTCCCGGCGGGACAAGAGCGATGACGACGGCCGCGGTAGGCACGGCCATGACGGTCGTCGCACTACTGAGCGTGGCACCGGTCCGCGAGGGAAGCATGGCGGAGGACGTGGCCGACGCGGTCGCCGCCCTCGACAGGTTCGACATCGACTACGAGACGAACCCGATGGGGACGGTGATCGAGGCCGACGACGTTGACACCCTGCTCGACGCGGTCGGGGCCGCACACCGCGCGGTCGACGCCGACCGGGTGAGCACGTTCCTGAAGATCGACGACAAGCGCACGGGCGACCGGGGAGCCGACGAGAAGGTCGAAGACGTTGAGGCAGTCCTCGGGCGGCCGGCACGCGGGACCCGGGAGTAGCGACGGCCCCGAACCTGAACCCCTTTAGCCGGCAGGACCAAGGCGGGGGCATGGAGAGCCTGAACCGGATGGCGGTCGAACTGGTCGACGAGGCGCTGGACTTCGCGGGGGAACTCGGCGTCTCGGTCCACGAACTCGACTCGGGGGCGACCGTCCTCGATTTCGGGGTGGAGGCGCCGGGGGGACTGGAGGCCGGCCTCCTCCTCGCGGAGATCCAGACCGCTGGGCTGGCGACGGTGCAGACGCGGATGGGCGAGATCGCGGGGACGCCGCGGACCCACGTCGAACTCGCGACCGACCAGCCGGCGCTGGCCTGCCTCTGCTCGCAGAAGGCGGGGTGGGAACTCGGCCTCCCGGAGTTCGAGGGCCTGGGGAGCGGCCCGGCGCGGGCGCTGGTCGGCGAGGAGGCGGAGTTCGAGGCGGTCGGCTACCACGACGCCTTCGACCTGACGGTCCTCGCGGTCGAGAGCGACCGCCTGCCGACCGACGCGGTGGCCGAACACGTCGCCGAGCGCGCGGGCGTCGACCCGTCCGGCGTCTACCTCCCGGCGTACGCGACGGGGTCGACCGCGGGGAGCGTGGTGACCGCGGCCCGCGCCGCCGAGCTCGCGACCTTCCGTCTGTTCGAACTCGGCTACGACCCGCGCGACGTGCTCTCGGCGGCCGCGAGCGCGCCGGTCGCCCCAGTGAGCCTGGACGAGGCGACCGCGATGGGCCGCACCAACGACGCGCTCGCGTACGGCGCGCGGGTCCACCTCGCCGCGGCGACGGACTTCGACCGGTTCGACGAGGTGCCCTCGACCGCCGCCGCCGAGTACGGGGTGCCCTTCGAGGAGGTGTTCGCGGACGCGGACTGGGACTTCGGCGAGGTGCCGACGTCGGCGTTCGCCCCGGCGCAGGTGACCGTGGACGTGGTCGACGGGCCGACCGCCGCCTTCGGCGAGCGGCGCGAGGACGTCCTGGCCACGTCCTTCGGGCTGGCCTGACGTGCGGTTCAAGCGCGTCCCCGACCCGCCGGACGACCCCGCGACCCTCGGCGACGCCCGGCGGGCGGTGCCGCTGGTGCCGGACCGCGAGGCCGACTGCTGTGCCCGCCTGCGCGACCGCCTGGACCTGCCGGACCGCGAGGCCGGGCGCGACTGGCTCGCCCTCCTCCGGGCACTGAGGCTCGTCGAGCGGGTCGACGGCGGCTACCGCCGGACACGCGAGCCGCCCGACGACGCCGCGGCGGCGTTCCGCGACCGGGTGTACGGCGCCCGGGAGGCCCTCGACGCCCTCGACGCCGGCCCGCTCGACGCCGACGGGGCGTTCGAGCGGGTTCGGGACGCGGTGCCGGCGTGGGAGCGCGACCGCGACCCCGACTGGGAGGCGACGTGGCGCGAGCGGACCCGCCGCCTGCTCGACTGGGCGGTCCTGCTCGGCCTCGCGGAGCGGACCGAGGAGGGGTACGTCGCCACGGATGGAACCGGAGCCGTCGACCGTCGGTGCCGTCGGGAGGACCGATGAGTCACGACCCGTTCGACGCCCCCGACGCGGTCCTGTTCGACCTCGACGACACGCTCTGTGTCTACCGCCGGCCGGGGAGTGACCTGCTCGCGGCCGCGTTCGAGGCGGTCGGCGTCAAGCCGTTCTTCGCGGTCGACGAGTACTACCGCCGGTACGCCGAGTTCGCGGCCGAGGCCGACGGCGTCGCGGCCGTCCGCGAGCGGTGCTTCGCGACCATCGCCGCCGAGCGGGGGCGCGACCCCTCGATCGGGGAGCGGCTGGCCGCGGCCTACGCCGCCGAGCGCGACCACTCGAACGTGCGGCCGCTGCCGGGGGCTCCCGACGTGGTGCGACGGCTCGCCGGGGACGGCTACCGGATCGGGCTCGTCACGAACGGACCGCCGGATGTCCAGCGGACGAAGCTCGACGCCCTCGGGCTGAGCGACGCCTTCGAGACGACGATCTTCGCGGGCCACGGGCCGGCGCCCAAGCCGGCCGCCGAGCCGTTCCGCGTCGCGCTCGACGCGCTCGACGCGGACCCGGGGGCGGCGGTCCACGTCGGCAACGCGCCGGAGACGGACGTGGCGGGGGCCGCGGCGGCCGGGCTGTGGACGGTGCTGGTCGATGGAAGCGGGTCAGTCCCGGGGTCGACGGCGGCGTCCGCGGCGGCCGACGGTCCGGAACCGGACCTGCGGGTCGGGGGTGTCGCCGATCTCCTGCCGCCGCCGTGGGAGTGACCGGACCGCCGGCGTCACCCGGGTGTCAGCCCGAGGTCGAGGGCGTAGCTCCCGAGGTACGCGGCGGCGGCGGCGACGCCGTGGAGGGCCGCCGCCGAGGTCGAGCCGTCGAGCGCGAGGACGGCGGCGACGCCGACGACCAGCGCCCCGACGGTGGCGGTGAGCCCCCGAGCGCCGGCCCGCGGCGGAACCGGATCGCCGGGCGCCGGGACGCCGACCGCCTCGGCGCGGAGCAGCGGCATCGCGACCGCCAGGCCGACGGCGACGCCGTATGCGCTACCGGGACCGAGGACGGCGACGAGGCCGGCGACGGCGCCGGCGAGCAACACCCCTCCGACGAGGGCGGCAGGGCGCACCGGCTGGTCACCCCGACGACCGGCCGCCGGCGTCGCCGGCATCGTCGGCATCGGTGCTGGCGGCGCCGTCGGCGCCGTCCGTCCGGGCCGTCCCGCCAGGCGCGTCCCCGTCGACGGAGACGACGGTGCCGACGCCCTTGCTGCGGCCCTCGCGGAAGACGAACCGCTGGCCCTCCTCGACGAGGTAGGGGCGGAACTTGAACTCGACCGTCGCGCGGCCGGTGTCGCCCGGCAGGAGCCGGCCGTCCTCGGGGTAGAAGGCGGCCGCCTCGCTCACCGTCTCCAGGTGGACGACGGGTTCGTAGCCCGCGCCGATGCGCGTCGGGTGGTTCAGCACCATCACCTCGGCCTCGAACGAGCGGACGGGATCGGGGTCGGCGTCGGCGGGCAGGAGGACCATCCCCCGCTCGACCTCGCGCTCGTCGACGCCCTTCAGGGCGATGCCGACGATGCGGCCCGCCTTCGCCCGGTCGACCCGGTGGTAGTGCATCTCGATGGACCGGACCTCCACGTCCCGGAAGGAGCCGTCGGGCATCGGGCCCAGCAGGAGGTCGTCGCCCGCCTCGACCGCCCCGGACTTGACCGTGCCGCTGGCGACAGCGCCGACCCCGGTCACGTTGTAGGTGCGGTCGATGTACATCCGGAACCGGCCGCCGTCGTCCCGGTCGCCGGTCTTGGGCAGGCGCACGAGGAGGTCGTCGAGCGCGTCCAGCCCCTCCATCGTCACCGCGGAGGTGCGGAGGACGGGGACGACCCCGTCGCCGACCTCCTCGGCGGCGGCCGCGACGCCGTGGCGCGCGACCCGGAGCGGCGTCTTGTCCACGTCCCGCAGGAGCCCCTCGACCTCGCGCTCGACCGCGGCGGCGCGCTCGTCGCTCACCGCGTCGACCTTCGTGACCGCGACGATGGTCGGCAGGTCGGTCGCCAGGAGGATGCCCAGGTGTTCCCGGGTAGTCCGGGTCGGACCGTCGTCGGCCGCGACGGTCAGGAGGCCGTAGTCGAGTTTCTGCCCCACCAGCCCGCGGATGGTGGTGCGGAGCCACGGCTCGTGGCCGACGGTGTCGACGAACGAGACGAGTTCGTCGGCCTCTGCGACGACGCCGGCCCGGTCGGACTTGCGGTCGGGGTTGTCCATCCGGACCGGGTCGCCGTCCGCGAAGCCGTACACGGCGTACGAGAGGTCCGCCGAGAGCCCACGCTCGACCTCGTGGGGCTGGACGTCCAGGAACGACCGGGTGCCGCCCTCGCCGTCGTCGGCCTGGCCGGTGACGAGCGAGCCGACGAGCGTCGACTTCCCGTGGTCGACGTGGCCGGCCGTCCCGACGACGATGTGGTCGTCGTCGGTCTCGAGCATCGCCCCCTCGCGGACCGTCGCGACGCCGACGATGCCGCGGTCGTCGTCGGGTCCGACCCCCCACGTCTCGACGTCGTCGATGTGGGCGTCGGCCTCGTCGGCCAGCAGCGAGAGCACGTCCATCGACTCGGAGAAGGCCGCGGGGTCGATGCCCGCGACCTCGCCGTCGTCGGTGACGCCGACGACGTAGGTCGCCTCGCCGTCGCCCGAGAGCACGCGGTGACGGAGCTGTGCCGCCAGGCTCTCCATGCGCCCGTCGGCGAGGTGGACCTCCCGGGAGAGCCGTTCCTTGAATTCGATGGGTCCTCCCTCCTCCTCGCCACGCTCCAGGGCCTCCTCCAGGAGGGCCCGGTCGGCGCTCATGAGGCTCGGTTGGGTTCGACCCGGCAAAACCCTTTCCGTGGGGTGAATCACCACGTCACTCCATCTCACACGAGCGCTCCGGAGACGCCCCTGTCAGTCACGGAGCGTCTCGTAGGCCCGGGTGACCCGCTTGAACGCCTCCTCGTCGCCCGCCTCGGCGTCCGGATGGACCTCCTTGACCCGTTCGCGGTACGCCTCGCGCACGGCCTCGTTGCTCGCGCCCGGGTCGAGGCCGAGGGTCCGGTAGGCCTCCGCCGGCGTGGGTCCGGGGTCGGCGTCGGGCGCGGTGCGCCGGCCGCCGTCGGCCCCGCGTTCCCAGTCCGCGTCCGCCTCGGCCCACGGGCCGCCCCGCGGGCCGCGACCCGCCGCACGCTCCCGGTCGGCGTCGGCGGCGCGGGCCCGGGTCCGCTCCTCCAGGCGCCCGGTCGCCTGGTGCCACATGAAGTAGGCCGTCGCGCCGAACGGGACGGCCAGGAGGAGGACGAACGGCTCCACGGCCAGCGCGACGGTCGTCAGCGCGACCGTCAGCCCGGCGAACACCGCCGCGAGTCCGAGGAGGAGGCGGTCGCGGTCCACACGAACCGCTAACGGGCGGCGGGGTTGTAAGCGTCTCGACCGGCGGAACGGTTTTGCCCCTCGCCGTCCCGGGCGGTGACATGATGGCCCCCGCGGACCTCGTGATGACGGACGCGACGGTCCACACGCTCGCGGACCCGGACGAGACCCATGGCGCGGTCGCGGTCCGGGACGGCCGCATCGTCCGCCTCGCCGACCCGTACGACGTGGACTTCCTCGCGGGCGCCGCCACCCGCGTCGTCGAGTGCGAGGGCGGCGTCGTCCTGCCGGGCTTCGTCGACGCCCACACCCACCTCGACGCGTTCGGCCGGCGGCTGGTCCACGCGGACCTCTCGGCGGCCGGGTCCCGCGGGGCGGCCCTCGACCTGCTCCGCGAGGAGGCCGACGGGACGGCCGCGGAGGAGTGGGTCCTCGGGTTCGGCTACGACGAGAGCGCGTGGGACGGGGGGCCCCTCACGTCGGCGGACCTCGACGGCGTGGCCCACCCGGGACCGGTCGCGGCCGTCAGGGAGGACATGCACGCCGTCTCCGTCGACCCGACGGCGCTCGACCGCCTGGGCGGGGCCGACGACCTCCCCGACGGCGTCCGGCGGGATGACGGGGACCCGACCGGCGTCCTCGTCGAGGCCGCGGCGGCGACCGTCTACGACGCCGTCGCGCCCGACCGCCACGAGGCCCGCGACCTGCTCCGGGCGGCGGCCGAGGAGGCCGTCGCGAGGGGCGTGACCGGCGTACACGACATGGTCCGGCGGCCGGCGGTGGCCCGGGCGTACCGCGACCTGGCGCTCGACGGCGGGCTCCCCCTCCGGGTCCGGCTGAACCACTTCGACGACCGCCTCGACGCCGTCGAGGCGACGGGGCTCGCGACCAACGATGGCGGGCGCGTGCGCACGGGCGCAATCAAGGCCTTCGCCGACGGGAGCATCGGCGCCAGGACCGCCCGCCTCTCGGAGCCGTACGCCGACGGCGGCGGGCGCGGGGAGTGGGCGGTCGACCCGGACGACCTCGCGGCGCTGGTCGACCGGGTCGACGGCCTCGGCCTCCAAGCGGCGGTCCACGCCATCGGCGACGAGGCGGTCGAGGCCGTCCTCGACGCCTACGCCGCGGCCGACGCCGGCGGTGGCGAGGGCGAGGCTGGCGTCGCGGCGGCCCGCCACCGGATCGAACACGCCGAACTCGCCTCCGACGACGCGATCGCGCGGATGGCGGACCTCGGCGTCGTCGCCTCGGTCCAGCCCAACTTCCTCAAGTGGGCCGGCGGCGGCGGCCTCTACGAGCGGCGCCTCGGCGACCGCCGCCCGACCAACCGCCTGCGGGCGTTCGCCGACGCTGGCGTCCCCCTCGCGTTCGGGAGCGACTGCATGCCGCTCGACCCCCTGCTGGGCGTCCACCACGCCGTGAACGCCCCGGACCCGGCACAGCGCCTCGACGTGACCGAGGCGCTCCGCGCGTACACCCGCGGCGGCGCGTACGCCGGGTTCGACGAGGACCGCCTGGGCACCGTCGAGGTCGGCAAGCGCGCCGACCTGGTGGTCCTCGACCGGTCGCCCTGGGAGCACCCCGGGAACGTCCGCGACATCGACGTCCGGGCCACGGTCGTCGACGGCGAGGTGGTCCACGGACCCGCCTGACCCGCGGCGCGGGCGGTCGTCGGTCGCCGGAACCGGGAGGCTCTTGCCGACACGACCCCGAGCGGCGGTCGTGATCGGGCTCTCGGCCCCGCCGGTCGTCTACGCCCTCGCCCTCCTCCCGGCGGTCCTGTGGGGGTTCGCGCCCGTCTTCTCGAAGCGCGGCATGGCGGCGGGCGGGTCGCCGCTCCAGGCCTCGCTCGTCGTCGTGGCCGTCGACACGGGGCTGTACGCCGTCGCGCTGGCGGTCCTCGGCGGGCCGTCGGTGCTCGCGCTCGACGGGCGGACGGTGGCGATCTTCGCCGGCGCCGGGCTGGTCGGAACCGCGCTGGGACGGCTGGCGGTGTTCGCCGGCGTCGAGCGGCTGGGCGCCAGCGTCAACAGCGCCGCCATCTCCGCCCGGCCGCTGTTCGCCGCCGCGTTCGCCGTCGGCCTGCTCGGCGAGCGCGTCACGCTCCCCACCCTGGCGGGCGTCGTCACGCTCGCCGCCGGGTTGGTGCGGCTGGCGCTCGCCCGCGGCGGCGACGTCCGGGGCTGGGAGCCGCGCGACCTGGCCTTCCCGCTTACGGGGGCGGCCTTCTTCGCGCTCGGCAACGTCGTCCGCCGGCACGCCCTGCGCGCGACCGAGACGACGCCACTCCAGGCGGTCGCGCTCAACGAGGCCGCGGCGCTGGTCGCGCTCGGCGGGTACGCCCTGGTCCGGACCCGCGGCGACGTGCTGAACGCCCCCCGCCGGACGTACGGGTTCTTCGCCGCCTCGGGGACCCTCACCGCGGTGGCGCTGCTCGCGCTGTTCGGCGCGCTCGCGCTCCCCGGCGGCCGCGTGGTCGTGGTCGACCCGCTCGCCGCCACCGCGCCGCTTTTCACCGCCGTCTTCGCGCACTTCCTGCTCGACGACTTCGAACGGGTCACCCGCGGGGTCGTCGTCGGGGCGACGCTCATCGTTGTCGGGGCGGCGCTGGTCACCGTCGGGTGACCGGTCCCCGCGACGGCTACCGGCCGTGGCCGACGAAAGCCGTATGTGAGCCCCCGCCGGAACCGGCGTATGGACGACGAGCGCGACGACGGCGACGGCGACGGCGGCCGCGACTTCTTCGACCGTCTCGGCGACCGGATCGCCGTGGCCGACAGCGTCGTCTCGGTCGGCCTCGACCCCGACCCCGACCGCATCCCCGGCTTCCTCGCCGACGCCGACCTGCCGCGGTGGGCGTTCAACCGCCGGGTGATCGACGCCACCCACGAGCACGCCGCGGCGTTCAAGCCGAACGCCGCGTTCTACGAGGACCCCGACGGCTGGCGGGCGCTCCGGGAGACGGTGGCCTACGCCCGCGGGAAGGACGTTCCGGTCGTCCTCGACGCCAAGCGGGCGGACATCGGCAACACCGCCCGGCAGTACGCCCGGTCGGTCGCCGACCTCGGCGCCGACGCCGTCACCGTGAACCCGTACATGGGTCGGGATTCGCTCGCGCCCTTCCTCGACGCCGACCTCGGGGCGTTCGTTCTCTGTCGGACCTCGAACGCCGGCGGCGCGGACCTCCAGGACGCGGACCTCGCCGCCGGAGGAACGGTCTACGAGCGGGTGGCGCGGCTCGCCGCGGGGTGGAGCGACCGGGGGACCGTCGGCCTCGTCGTCGGCGCCACCGCGCCGGAGGAACTCGCCGAGGTGCGCGACCTGGTTCCGGACCTGCCCTTCCTCGTGCCGGGCGTCGGCGCGCAGGGCGGCGACGCCGAGGCGGCCGTCGAGCACGGCCTCACGGACGGCGTCGGCCTCGTCAACTCCTCGCGGGGGATCATCTTCGCCGGCGAGGGGGCCGACGACGAGGGCGCGTACTTCCGGGCGGCGGGCGAGTCGGCCCGGCGGCTGAAGCGGCGGCTGAACCGGCACCGCGACTGACGCCGGCCGGGCAGCGGGCGGCCCGCCCTCACCGTCGGCGACCGCTCACCGACGCCCGCCAGCGTCGGAACCGGCGTCCCCGGCGCCGGCATCGGCGTCGGCGTCGGCGCAGTCGACACAGACCCCGGTCCCGTCGTGGAAGTGGTCCGGACAGACCGTGGCGCCACAGACCGGACAGGACCGGTCGGCGACGGCACCCCCACAGACCTGACAGAGGGACATCCCGTCGGCGTTCGGCGGCCCCGGACTTAGGGATATGGTACCGACCCACAACCGACACGGCTTTGCGCCCGCCGCCACGGGGGAGGGGTATGACCGACGACGCCGACGTGAGCGCCGACGACCTGGTCTCGCGGGTGCGCGACGGCGACCTCCGGCTACACGAGCTCGAAGACCACGCCGACGCCGACGCCGCGGTCGAGGCCCGGCGGCGGGTGGTCGAGGGCCGGACCGGCGCGTCGCTGTCGGCCGCCGGCGACTACGGCTTCCCCGCCGCGGCAGCCGACGCCAACGTGGAGAATATGGTGGGCGCGGCGCGGGTGCCGCTCGGCGTCGCCGGGCCGGTAACCGTCGACGGCGGCGCGCTCGCGGGCGAGACCTATCTCCCGCTGGCGACGACCGAGGGGGCGTTGGTGGCGAGCGTCAACCGCGGCTGCTCGGTCGTCGAGGCCGCCGGGGGCGCCCGCGCCCGGGTGACCAAGTCGGGGATGACCCGCGCGCCGGTCTTCCGGGTCGCCGACGTGACCGAGGCCGAGGCGCTGGTCTCGTGGACCCGGGACAACGAGGACCGGCTCCGCGAGGCCGCGGAGGCGACGACGGACCACGGCGAACTGCTCGACGTGACGCCGTACGTCGTCGGCGACTCCGTCTTCCTGCGCTTCCGCTACGACACGAAAGACGCGATGGGGATGAACATGGCCACCATCGCCACCCGGGCGGCCGCCGAGGTGATCGAGTCGGAGACGCCCGCCGATCTCGTGGCGCTCTCGGGCAACCTCTGTACCGACAAGAAGCCCGCGGCGATAAACGCCGTCGAGGGCCGCGGGCGGTCGGTCGTCGCGGACGTCACCCTGCCGCGCGAGGTGGTCGAGGAGCGCCTCCACACCACGCCCGAGGCCGTCGCGGAGGTCAACGCCCGCAAGAACTTCGCCGGGAGCGCCCGCGCGGCCAGCCTCGGGTTCAACGCCCACGCCGCCAACGTCGTCGCCGCCGTCTTCCTCGCCACGGGACAGGACGCCGCACAGGTCGTCGAGGGGGCCAACGCCATCACCACGGCCGACGTCCGCGACGGCGACCTCTACGTCTCGGTCTCGCTCGCGTCGCTGGAGGTGGGGACGGTCGGCGGCGGCACCCGCCTCCCGACCCAGTCCGAGGCGCTGGACCTGCTCGGGGTCGGGGGCGGCGGCGACCCACCGGGTACGAACGCGGACGCGCTCGCGGAGGCCATCGCGACGGGCGTCCTCGCCGGGGAGCTCTCCCTGGTCGCGGCGCTCGGGTCCCGGCACCTGTCCAGCGCCCACGAGGACCTCGGGCGGTAGGGCGGGCCGGCGGCGGGCACCGACCGCCGCCGTTCCGCTTCTCCCGGTCAGAGGAGCCGGTACGCGCCGCCGTCCTCGATGGCCTCGCCCCGCCGGACCAGCCGGTCGAGCAGGCCCCGAGCCGCGTCCGCGGGCACGCCGCGGTCGGTCGCGTAGGCCACGACCGCGTCCTCCGTCGGGTCGTCGAGGGTCGCGACCGCCTCGCGGACGACGCTCGCGCGGTCGCCGGCCGACCCGCCGCCGTCCTCGGCCGCCCCGGCGACCGACGCCGGATCGACGCCCTTCCGTTCGAGGTACTCGTCGTCGTCGACGCCCGCGTCCGCCGCCGCCCGCTTCAGGTCGGCGCCGGAGGGCACCGCGTCGAACGCCTCGCCCTCGCCCTGCCGCCTGGCGAGCATCGTCGCCCGCGCCTCGCGAGCGGTCCCGCGGTCCTCGCTCTCGAACAGCCGGCGTAGCCGGGCGGTCCGGTGGGTCTTGCCGCACCCGGGACAGGTGGCCGTCTCCGCGTCGCCCGGGTCCGCGAGCAGCCAGAGCCCGTCGCAGGCGTTGCAGCCGACGACCGCGTACATGCGTCGTCGTCCGGCGGCCCGACACATATGTGGTCGGGTCGTCGCCGGCCGGCGGCCACCCGTCCCGTATGACGCCAGCGTCGGCGACCCGCGAGTCCGGTCGATCGGGATCGGGAGCGGCGCCCCCGTCGGCGCCGACGGCCGGCCCGACCCGCCGGGCGCGATCGGGGACAGCCGCCCGGCGATTTATGCCGTCGGGGCACACCCCTTCCCGCATGCAGGTCATGTCAGGCGAGGCGGCGGCGGAGACGGAGGCGGTCGAGGGGACGCACCTGTCACAGCTGGTCGCGGGCGAGCGGATGAGCGTACAGAGCTACCGGATCGAACCGGGCGCGACGGTCCCGGAACACAGCCACCCCCACGAGCAGGGCGGGCTCGCCACCGCCGGCGAGGCGGTCTTCCGGGTCGGCGACGAGGAGGTCAGGGTGTCCGCGGGCGACGCCTACCTCATCCCCGGCGGGGAGCCCCACGAGGTGGAGTCGGTCGGCGACGTCGCCTTCGAGGGCGTCGACGTGTTCAGCCCGGCGCGCGAGGACCCGGACTGGGGGGAGTGAGCTCGTCGCTTTCGCGGGCGATAACTGGGGGGGTGTTTTGAAGTGACGTTCTGGTCCAGTAGCGGGTGATGCTGAACGAGGGTCGCACCGCGCCGGACTTCGAGCTTCCGGGGACGGACGGCGGGCCCCCGCGCCGCTACCGGCTCGCCGAGCACCTCGGGGACGGACCGGTGGTGCTGACGTTCTACCCGGGGGACTTCGCTCCGGTCTGTACCCGGGCGCTCTGTGAACTCCACGAGAACGACCTGTTCGACCTCGTCCCCGGCACGGACGTCTTCGGCGTGTCCGGCGACGGGGTGTTCAGTCACCGCGAGTTCGCCCGACAGCACGGGTTCGGATTCCCGCTGCTCTCGGACGCTACCGGCGACGTCGCCGACCGGTACGACGTCCGGTACGACGAGCCACACGACGAGTACGGCTGTACGACCAAGCGCGCCGTGTTCCTCATCGACCGGTCGCGGACGGTCCGGTACGCCTGGGCGACCGACGACCCGCGCGTCAACGCCGACCTGCGGGTCGCGAAGGCGCGTCTCGCCGACATCCACGAGGAAGGGGGGAGCGCCGGTGTCGACGCCTGAACCGACGGTCCAGGACGGGCAAGGCGGGGACGAACGGTCGGAGCCGTCGGAGGGTGCGTACGGCCGCGTCGGCGACGCGGAGCGGCGCGGCGACGGCACGAGCGTCTTGGTGCTCGCCCCCACGGAGGCGGAGGCCGAGGCCCGCCGCGCCGGGGCGGAGCTGCTCGGGCGCCCGGCCGACCGGCCGCTGCGGGTGCTCGGCGTCGGGGTCGGCACCCGCGCGACCGACGTCGTCTCCGGGTACCGCGACCACGCGGCCGCCGGCGACCGGTTCGCGCTGATCGACGTGGGGCCGGTCGGACCCCGTCGCGAGACCGGCCCGGCGGTGGAACGCGTCCCGGACGTGACCGACCTGACCGGGATCGGCATCCGGATGACGACGGCGCTGAAGGAGTGGGACGAGGGCGCCATCAGGATCTGTTTCGACTCGCTGACGCCGCTGGTCGGGCACGTGGAGTTCGAGCGGGCCTACCGGTTCGTCGACGTGATGACCACCCGGGTCGCCCGGGTCGGTGCCGGCCACTGGCACCTCGACCCCCGGGCGCACGACGATCGGACGGTCCACCAGGTGATGAGCGCCTTCGACGCGGTGGTCAGGCGGGCGGACGGCGAGTGGACCGTCCGCGGGCTCTGACCGCTAGGCCAGCCGCTCGATCTCGCTCACGACGGCGTCGGCGAACTCGCTGGTCGCCAGCTTCTCGCCGCCCTCGATCTGTCGGTGGAGGTCGTAGGTCACCCGCTTGGAGGCGATGGTGTTCTCGACGGCGTCGCGCACCAGCTCCGCGGCGTCCTCCCAGCCGAGGTACTCGAGCATGATGCGGCCCGAGAGGATCATCGCGGTGGGGTTGACCTTGTCCTGGCCCGCGTACTTCGGGGCGGAGCCGTGGACCGGCTCGGCCAGCATCCGGCCGTCGCCGATGTTCGCCCCCGGCGCGATGCCCAGGCCGCCGATCTGGGCGCCCGCGGCGTCGGACAGGTAGTCGCCGTTGAGGTTCGGCATCGCCAGCACGTCGTACTGGTCGGTCCGCGTGAGGAGCTGCTGGAGCATGTTGTCCGCGATGCGGTCGTTGACGACGACGGCGTCGTCGGGCTGCTCGCCGTCGCGCTCCTCCCAGAGGGTGTCCTCGGTGA
>JBDGSZ010000111.1:0-14915 GCA_042217265.1 Haloferacaceae archaeon | reverse complement strand
TGTCGATGGCCTCGAGGCGGAGGCGGGCGAACCGCTGGGCGGACTGTCCCCCCTTGCGCTGCTTGCCCGGGACGAGCGAGGAGGCGTTTTTCACGGGCTCGACGCGCTTGCCCCGGAGCCACCCCACGTTCGCCTCGCGGCGGTCGAGAACGATGAGGCCGAACAGCCCCTGGTCGGCGAGCATCTCCTCCAGGGGCTCGGTGAGGAAGTCCGAGTCGCAGTGGTAGCGGAACGACTCGACGGGCTGGGGCGGGCTCTCGAGGACCTTCGTGACCATGTCGGTCTGTCCCCCGCCAGCGTCGACGGCGCCGCTGAACAGGACCATCCCGTTCTCGGGCGGCTCGTCGTAGTACCGGAGCCGGTCCTTGAGGCTCTTCAGCGCGTCCTGGACGTTCGTCCGGGTCTGCTTGGACTTGATGTTGGAGGCCTCGCTGTGTTCCTGGGTGACGTGCTGGACGACGTCGGAGATCCGCTTGTCCTCGGGGACGTAGATGGTGACGAGCTGCGTGCCGGAGCCCTCGTACTCGTCGAGCTCCTCGATGACCCGGCTGAACTCGTACTTCTTCCTGTCCCCGTGTTCGGCGCCGCCCTGTTCGGTAGCGTCCGACATCCCGTTGCCCGGACCAAGACCACCGAGACGGTTAAAGTCCCGTTTTGCGCGCGGTGGCGCCTCCGAGCCGCCGCCGTCCTCCGATGCCGTCCCGCCGGTGCTCCGGGTTCCGGACGGTCGGACGCCGCCCCCGTCGGCCGTGAGACTCAGGTGGATGGGTGGGCAAGTCGCCGAACGTATGGACGCTCCCTCGTCGGGGACGAGTAGTGGGTCGGCGGTCCCATGACCGACCCCGTCCCACCGGCCGGGTCGCCCGTCCTCGCGGCGCTGGCCGCGACCGCGTCAGCCGTCGCGCTGTTCCTGTACCTCCGGCGCCCGCCGGCCGGCCGCGCGACCCTCCTCGCGTCGTTGCCGTGGGTCGCGCTGGCCGTGGCGCTTCACGCGGTCGGCGGCGTGGTCGACTATCCGTCAGTCCTGTCGACCCTCCTCGGCCCGCCGTGGGTGTACCTCGTCGTCGCCGTGCTCGGCGGGCTGGCGTGGGGTCTCGTCGGCTCCGCCGTCGGCCACGATCCGCCGTCAGCCGCGCCCCACTACGTCGGGGCCTCCGGGTTCGGTGCCCTCTTCCCCCCATGGCGGTGCTCGCGGTCGGCGGGGGCGTGACCGCGCCGGACCTGCTCGTGGTCTGGCTGGCCGTGCCGCTCGTCGCGCTCCTCGTCACCTACGTGGTGATGCTTGGCCTGGGGCTGTGGCTCCCCGAGTCGGGGTACTTCGCCGGGTCGGTTGGCGCGGTCCTGGTCTTCTCGCTGGCCGTCGACGGCGTCGGACGGGCCCTGGCCGTCGGGCTCCGGCGGTCGACCGCGTCGCCGCTCGTCGGTCCGGCCCGCGCGGTCCTGCCCCGCGGGGCGCTCGACCCGTTCGCGGCGGTGTCAGCGACCGTCTGGCTGCGCCTCGCGCTCGCAGTCGCGGTCCTCGGCGCGCTCGCCGCGGTCGCCCGGCGGCGGCCGCGGGCGGCCGAGCACACGTTCCCGTTCGCCCTCGGGGGTGGACTCCGGTGACCGCGCCGGCCCGCCCGCCGGCGCGGCACACCGCGGCGGCGTTCCTCGCCGGGGTGCTCCTCGGAACGGCGCTCGTCGCCCCGGTCCTCCCGCCGGTCGCGGCTTCCCTCCCCTCCCCCTCGTCGTTCGGGCGGGTCGGGACCGTGCTTCTCGTCGGCGTCCTGTCGCTCGTCACGTTCGTCCTCGGCCTCGTCACGGTCTACTTCGGGCTCCTCGTCGCCGAGGAGGCGCCCTGACGCGACCGCGGTCCCGCGAGGCGGGTCCGGGACGCCCCGACGCGGGTACAGTTTTATCACGACCCGACCGGACGGATACCACATGGGACGGGTTTACACGGTCGCCAGCGGCAAGGGCGGCGTCGGCAAGACGACGACGACGGCGGCCCTCGGCGCGACCCTGGCGTCGGCGGGCGCGTCGGTCGCGGTCGTCGACGCCGACCTCGGGATGGCGAACCTCGCCCCGGCGCTCGGCGTCGACGACGACCCGCCGACCCTCCACGACGTCCTCGCGGGGACGGCGTCGGTCGCGGACGCGACCAGGCCGGGACCGGACGGGCTGGCCGTCCTCCCCGGCTCCCGCGACCTCGACGCCTTCGCCGACGCGCGCCCGGGGGAACTCGCCGACACCGTCGGGGCGCTCGCCGAGGAGTACGACCACGTCATCGTCGACTCCGGCGCCGGCCTGAGCACGGACAGCCTCGCGCCGCTCCGGGCCGCCGACGAGGTGGTGCTGGTCGCCACGCCCGATCGTGACGCGCTCCGGAACGCGGACAAGACCGCCGAGGTGTGTCACCGGCTCGGGACCCCGATCCGCGGGTACGTCCTGACCCGCGCCGACGCCGCGGCGGGCGACCGTGCCGACGACCGCGAGGTGCTGGGAACCGTCTCCGACGACCCGGCGGTGCGCGCCGCGCTGGAGGCGGCGACGTCCCTCCCGCAACACGCGCCAGGGAGCCCCGCGGCCGCCGCCTACCGCGACCTCGCCCGGACGCTGACCGGCGCGGACGTCCCCGACCCGGAGCCGACGGCCGCCGACGCGGAGGCGGACGAGCCGGAGGACGACGCCCGCGCCGGGGGGGCGGACGCCGCGGAGGCGGTCCCGACCGAGGAGGCCGCCGCGCCCGCCGACGGAACGACAGCCGACGAGGGGTCGGCGGACGAGACGACGGCGGAGTCGGGGACTGCTAGTGACGTGACGATCGACGAGACGACGGCGGCCGAGGCGGCGGGAGACGACACGGATGTCAGCGCCGACGCGGATGGGGGCGACGACGGTTCTGAGGATGCCGACGCGGACGCGGATGCCGACGCGGATACGGGCGACGACGGCTCCGGGGATGCCGACGCGGACGATAGTCCCGACACGGACGACGGGGGCGACGATCCGGACGATGGTCCCGGCACGGACGACGGGGGCGACGGGGGCGACGATCCGGACGATGGCGGGCGGAAGGGCTTTCTCGCCCGGCTCTTCGGCTGAACGCAAGGGCTTTGTGCCGCGTCTTCGGACGCGTGCCCATGGCTGACCGGTCCGTTCCGCGCTGGTGGGTGGTTCTCTTCCTGGTTCTCGCGCTCGGCGGAGGTGCGGCGGTGATCTTCGCGACCGGCGGGAGCCTCGTGACCGGGGCGGTCCCGCCCGCGCTCACATAGACTCGGGGGCGGCCACGCCGAGGATGTCGAGGGCGTTGGCGACGGCGTTGCGGGCGGCGACGACCAGCGCCAGGCGCGCCTCGCGCCGGCCGTCGGGGGCGTCGAGCACGCGACACTCGCGGTAGAAGGCGTTGAACGTCTCCGCGAGGTCCCGGGTGTACGTGGCGACGAGGTGGGGCCGGAGGTCGTCGGCGGCGGCCTCGATCTCTGCGGGGAGGCGCGCGACGGTCCGGAGCAGGTCGCGCTCCTCGGGTGCGTCGAGCCGTGTCGCGTCGGCGTCGACGGTCCCGGGATCGTGGCCCGCGGCCCGCGCCTCGTCGAGGATGCCACAGCACCGGGCGTGGACGTACTGGACGTAGGGCGCGGACTGGGCCTCGAAGTCGAGCGCGCGGTCCCACTCGAAGGTGATGCCCTTGGTCGGCTGCTTCGAGACGATGTCGTACCGGACGGCGCCGACCCCGATCTGGCGCGCGATGCGGTCGACGTCCGCCCCGGTCAGGTCGTCGTCCCGGCCCCTGTCGTCGAGCCGATCCTCGACCTCCTCGCGGGCGCGGGCGATCGACTCGTCGAGCAGGTCGTCCAGGTCGACGCCGGTCCCCTCGCGGGTGCTCATCCCGCCCTCCGGGAGGTTGACCCAGGAGTAGAACGCGGTATCGAGCGCCGAGACGTCGTTCCCCAGGAGGTCCAGGGCGACCCGGAGCTGCTCGTCCTGGAGCCGGTGGTCCTCGCCGAGCACCTTCACCGCGCGGTCGAATTCGTCGAACTTCCACTCGTGGTGGGCGATGTCGCGGGTCGTGTAGAGGGTCGTGCCGTCCGAGCGCTCGAACACGAGGGTGTCGTCGATGTCGAACGCCGAGAGGTCGAGCTGCCAGGCGTCCTCGTCGTAGACGGCGTGGTCGGTGTCCTTCAGGCGCTCGACGACCTCGCGACAGGAGCCGTCGCGCATGAACCGGGTCTCCTTGACGAACTCGTCGAACCCGACCGGGAGGCGGCCGAGCGACTCCCGCATCCCGCCGAGTACCTGGTCGACCACGCGGCTCACGCGCTCGTAGGCCGCCTCGTCGCCCGCCTCCAGCCCGCGCATGATGGCCTCGATCTCGGCCTCCGCCGCCTCGACCTCGTCCGCCGGGCCCTCCTCCAGGAACTCGTTCCCCTTCCGGTAGTACCGGACGAGGTCGTAGTCGGCGCGGTCGCGCTCGGGGTCCGGGAGGTCGTCCTCGTCGAACCGCTCGTAGGCCCAGGCGAACGTGGCGACCTGCCGCCCGGCGTCGTTGACGTAGTAGTGGCGCTCGACGTTGTGTCCGGCGTAGTCGAGCGTCCGCGCGATGGCGTCCCCGAGGATGGGGTTGCGCGCCCGGCCGACGTGGACCGGTCCCGTCGGGTTCGCCGAGGTGTGTTCGACGACGACCGACTCGCCGGTCGGCGGCAGGCGGCCGTAATCGTCCTCCCGGGCGGCGTCCAGCGTGTCGGCGTAGTACCGCTCGCCCACGCGGAAGTTCACGTACGGTCCCTGCGTGTCGACCCCGCCGAGGTAGTCGTGGTCCTCGACCGTCACGGCCGTCGCCACGTCCGTCGCGACCGCCGGCGGCGGCGCGCCGACCTCGCCGGCGAGGCGGAAGGCGACGCTCGACGCGAGCGCCGCGTCCACGTCCTCCGGGGGCCGCTCGACCCCCAGGTCGTCGGCCGGCAGGTCGAGACGTTCGAGCGCGGCCGCGAGCGCCGTCTCGACCTCCCGACGGAACTGTCTGAACATGCCGCGCCGTTCGATTCGCCGGGGTAAGGGGGTTCCGATACGGCGTGCCGTCCGCCCCGGAGTCGCCGGGACCGACGCGTTTAGTGTCCCACGGACCAAGGCTCAGTCGCTGCGGGATAAAGTCCCTCAATTTTGAGACGCGTCACGTCTCCGTTACGCTTATCGGTACGCAACGCCGACTCCCAGGTATGGCAGAGACGGCAGCGTCGTCGGCCGTCGGGAACGACGAACTCGCCGCCCTGAAGCAGGTCGCGCTGGCCGGCGGTCTCGACGGCCAGTCGAAGGTGTCCTGTTCGGCGTTGGCGGACCGGCTCGGGGTGTCGAGCCAGACGGCCTCCCGCCGGCTCCGGCGGCTCGAATCCGCGGGCCTCGTCGAGCGCGACGTGGTGAGCGACGGGCAGTGGGTGACGACGACCGACGACGGCGAGGCGGTCCTGCGGGGCGAGTACGCCGACTACCGCCGGCTGTTCGAGGCCGAGCGCACCCTCCGGCTGGTCGGGACGGTCACCAGCGGGATGGGCGAGGGGCGCCACTACATCTCGCTGTCGGGCTACATGGAGCAGTTCCGCGAGCGCCTGGGCTACGAGCCGTTCCCGGGCACGCTCAACGTCGAACTCGACGAGGCGAGCGTCCGGGCCCGCGCCGAGCTGGAGTCGCTCGACGCCGTCCCCATCGACGGCTGGGAGGACGAGGACCGGACGTTCGGCCCGGCGACCTGCTACGCGGCCACCGTCGAGTACGGCGGCGAGCGCGCGGACCCGGCCCACGCCATCGTGCCGGAGCGGACCCACCACGACGCGACGCAGCTGGAGGTCATCGCCCCCGTGAAGCTCCGGGACGCGCTCGGGCTGGCTGACGGCGACGAGGTGACCGTCGTCTTGGAGGCGGTGTAGCGTGCGCGAGTCCCGCCTCGACCGCGAGGCCGTCGCCCGCGCCGTCGCCGCCCTCCGAACCGGCGACCCCGTGCTCGTCCACGACTTCGACGACCGCGAGGGCGAGACGGACCTCGTCTATCCCGCCGGGGCGGTGACCCCCGAGGCCGTCGCCCGGATGCGCAACGACGCCGGGGGGCTGGTCTGCGTGGCGCTGGCCGACCGGGTGGCGGCGGCGCTCGACCTCCCGTACCGGGAGGACACCGTCGATCACCCCGCCGCCGACGGGCGGCCCGCGTACGACGACCGCTCCTCGTTCTCGCTGACGGTCAACCACCGCGAGACGTACACGGGGATCACCGACGACGACCGGGCGCTGACCATCACCGAACTCGCCGAGGTCGCCCGGGCGGTCGACGCCGGCGAGGGCTACGGCCCCGAGGCGTTCGCGGCCTCGTTCAGGGTGCCCGGCCACGTCCACGTCCTCCGTGGCGCACCGGCCCTGCTGGGCGACCGGCGGGGCCACACGGAACTCGCCCTGGCGTTGGCCGACGAGGCCGGCCTCCCGCCCGCGGTCGTCGTCTGCGAGATGCTCGACGACGCGACCGGCCGGGCGCTGGCCCGCGACGACGCCGCGGCCTACGCCGAGCGCCACGGCCTCGCGTTCGTCGACGGCGACCGGGTCGTTGCCGCGCTGGCGGACTGACCGCCGTCCTACCGACGCGCCGACGCGACCGGGGGGGCGCCGGCGACGGCCCCGCAGCGTCATCCCGGGAACCGCTACTCCGGAACGACCGCGACGGCCTCGACCTCGACGAGGAGGTCGGGATCGATCAGCCGGCTCACCTCGACCATGCTCGTCGCGGGTCGGATGTCGCCGAACACCTCGGCGTGTGCGTCGCCGACCGCCTCCCAGCGGTCGATATCCACGACGTACATCCTGATCCTGACGACGTCATCGATGGCGGCGTCGGTCCCGTCGAGGGCCGCCTCGACGTTCCGGAGCGCCCGTTTCGCCTGTTCGTACGGGTCGTCTCCCCCGACGACGTTCCCGTCGTCGTCGGTCGCGGTCGTTCCGGAGACGTGAACCTGCCCCCCGGCCCGGACGGCACGGGCGTACCCGACCGCCGATTCCCACTCGGTCCCCGAGGAGATCCGTCTGCGTCGCATACCGACCGCAGGGCGGCGTCCGACGTAATCCTCCCGCCGAACGCACCCGTCGTCCGCGGGAGCAGCCCGGCCCGACGCGTCGCCGCCGGCGGGCGCCGCCGGGCCGGTCGCGCCCGTGATGCCCGCGAACGCGGGTCGGCACCCTTTATCACGACCGACTCCGACGACCGGGTATGGGATTCGACGAGATGGACGTCGACACCATCTGGATGGACGGGGAGTTCGTCGACTGGGACGAGGCCCAGGTCCACGTCCTCACGCACGGCCTCCACTACGGCACCGGGGTCTTCGAGGGCGTCCGGTGTTACGACACCGAGGAGGGGCCGGCGCTGTTCCGCTGGGAGGAGCACATGGACCGGTTCTACGCCTCCGGCCAGCCTTACGACCTGGAGATCCCCCACGACCGCGAGGAGCTGACGGCGGCGACGCTCGAGCTCATCCGCCGGCAGGACCTCGAGTCGTGTTACGTCCGACCCATCGCCTTCTTCGGGTACGGGTCGCTCGGCGTCTCGCCGAAGGAATGTCCCGAGCGGACGGCCATCGCGGCGTGGCCGTGGGGCGCGTACCTCGGCGAGGAGGCCCTGGAGGAGGGCGTCGAGGTGATGGTCTCGTCGTGGCGCAAGCACGCCTCCAGCCAGATCCCGACCAACGCGAAGACGACCGGCCTGTACGTCAACAGCCTGCTGGCCGGCGAGGAGGCCCGACGTAACGGCTACACCGAGGCCATCGTCCTCAACAAGGAGGGCTACGTCGCCGAGGGTCCCGGCGAGAACCTCTTCATGGTCCGTGACGGGACCATCTACACCCCCGGGCTCTCACAGAGCATCCTCGACGGCATCACCCGCCGGAGCGTCATCACCATCGCCCGCGACCTGGGATACGACGTCGAGGAACGGGCCTCGGTCTCGCGGGGCGAACTCAACACCGCCGACGAACTGTTCTTCACCGGCACGGCGGCCGAGGTGACCCCCATCCGGAAGGTCGACAACGTGGAGATCGGCGAGGGGACCCGCGGGCCGGTCACCGAGGAGATCCAGTCGCGCTTCTTCGACGTGGTCCAGCGCCGCGTCGACGCCTACGACGACTGGTTCACGCCCGTCTACTGAGACCCCCGCCCGGCTACCGGTCCCGTCCGTCCGTCGCGTCCATCCCGTCCGTGTCGACCGGGACGCGCCCGTCGCCGTCGCTCGACCCCTCCCCGTCCTCGACGTCGATGAGCACGCCGGGGTCGGTCTGCTCGGCGAACCCCGCGCTGAGGATGCGCGTCAGCGCCTCCTCGACCCGCTCGTCGCTCTCGGTCAGGTCGTCGGGGTCGACCTCGATGACGAACCCGGTGGTGATGTTCGGCGCCGTCGGCATGAACAGCACCTCCCGCCCGTCGTCGGTCCGCTTGCCGGTCTTGAACGCGGTCATCCGCATGCCCGGCCAGGGCTCCAGCCGCACCGGTTGCTGGAGGTCCTCCGTCCCGGTCAGGGCCGTCTCGATGGCGAGTTTCGAGGCGTTGTAGAGCACGCGGATGAGCGGGACCCGGTTCATCGCGGCGTCGAGGTAGTCCTCGAACAGGCGGCCGGCCGTCGTCCGCATCAGGTAGCCGACCGAGAGGACGAGCGCCCCGAAGACGAGCAGGGCGACGGCCACCCGGAACCAGACCGGCTCGATGGTATTCACGAGCGGCAGGTCGGCGATGCGCGCGAACAGCCAGTTGAGCACGAGGAGGATGAGGAGGACGGGGACCAGCACCACGAGGCCGCTCGCCACGTCCCGCTTCCACGTGGACATCGTGTCCCCCTGCGGTCGCCGGGGTCTTGTGTCCGTCGCCGGTCAGCGCGCCCGCCGACGCGACCCCAGGACCGCCCGGAGCGCGAACCCGAGGTTCTCGCGTCGTTCGCGCACCCGCCGGTAGAGGTACGGGAACCACTCGGGGCCGTATGGCACGTACTGGGTGACGTCGTACCCGCGGGCCGCGAGCGCGCGCTGGGCGTCCTCGCGCACCCCCATCAGCATCTGGAACTCGACGTCGGCGTCCGCCCCCTCGGCCAGGTCGCGGGCGTGCTCGATCATCGCCGGGTCGTGCGTCCCGGCCGCGATGCCCCCGTCGTGGTCCGCGACGAGGAGCGCGAGGAGCTCGCGGAACGACTCGTCCACCTCGGCCCGCTCCGTGTAGGCGACCGACGCCGGCTCGTCGTAGGCGCCCTTGACCAGCCGGACCTTCCCCGGCAGGCCGGCCAGCCGGGCCACGTCCTCGCGGGTGCGCCGGAGGTTCGCCTGGACGCAGACCCCGCAGGTCCCGGGGTGGGCCGTTGCCATCACCTCGAAGGCGTCGAGGGTCGCGTCGGTCGTCGAGGCGTCCTCCATGTCACACCAGACGACCCGGTCGCGGACGGCGGCGGCCTCGACGACCCGGCGGTATTTCTCGCGGAAGACCCCCTCCCCGACGTCGAGCCCCAGTTGCGACGGCTTGACCGATATCCCGGCGTCCAGCCCCGACCCCTCCAGGTCGCGGAGCAGGTCGAGGTACGCGACCGTGTCCGCCCCGGCCGCCGCGCGGTCGTCGTGGTGTTCGCCGAGGCGGTTGAGGACGGCGCCGACGCCGTCCTCGCCGAGCGCCCGGGCGTGGTCGATGGCCGTCGCCGCCGTCTCGCCGGCGACGAACCGGTCGGCGACCGGTGGGAGCATGACAGACCGTAGGGCCCGGGGGGCAATAGGGCCGTCGGGCGGGACCGTCGGGGCTAAGAGCCGGGGGTGTCCACGCTCCGCCATGGCGACGGCGACGACGGCGCTCGTGGTCCGTGCCCTCTGGGCCATGCTCCCCGCGTACGTCCCGAACAACGCGGCGGTGCTCGCGGGCGGCGGCCGCCCCATCGACGCCGGGCGGACCTGGAACGGCCGGCGGCTGCTCGGCGACGGCAAGACCTGGCGGGGGACCGCCGCGGGCGTCGCCGCCGGGACGGCGCTGGCGCTCCTGCTCGACGCCGTTCGTGGCGCCGCCGGAGCGGCCCTCGGCGTCGCCCTCCCGCCGTTTCCCCCCGTGGTTGCGGTCGGCCTGGCCGCCGGCGCGATGGGCGGCGACGTCGCCGCCTCCTTCCTCAAGCGGCGGCTCGGCCGGGCGCGGGGTGCGGCGGTGCCGCTGCTCGACCAGCTCGACTTCGTGGTCGGCGCCCTGGCCCTCGCCGCCCTCCTCGCCCCCGGCTGGTTCGGGCGGGCGTTCACCCCCGCCGCGGTCGCGGTGGTGCTCGTCGCCACGCCGCTGCTCCACGTCGGGACCAACGCCGCCGCCTACGCACTGGGCCTAAAATCGGAGCCGTGGTGAAAGGGAGCCGGGGACGCCGCCGCGGCCCTCGCGACCGTCCGCCGGGCGAGCGCCGACGTGGCCGCCGGTGACTCCACGCCCTCCCCGCCCCCGAGAGCCGGCACGGGTTCTAGTCCACGCATTCGGGCGGCACGTCGTCCGATCCGCCGGTCATCACGTCCAGTAGGACCCGTAGGACACACACCGCCATCCTCCACGGGGTCGGTGCCGGGAGGGAAGGGGCACAGTCGTTGATCGCTTCGAGGATCTGCTCGATCGCATCGAGTATCTCCCAGAAATCCGGGGGAAGGGCGAAGGCGTCTTTCACCTCCTCCCAGGCGTCTTCGACCTCGTCCCGGCACTCCTCAAGTTCCCATCCCATTCGTCCGGGTTGTCCAAGTTCCCGAGCAAGCAGCCCTTGATGATCGCCCACGCACACCGGAAGTCGACGCGAAGGCCGGCAGCCTGCGCTTGTGGCACCTGTGGGGCGCGAGCGGTGGGAGAAACGCCATGTTGAGTGCCGTCCGTGGATCGGCGTCGAGGTCTTCCTGGATGCGCCCGGCCAGTTCGAAGACCGCCTCCACCCGCGCATCGGGGTCGCCACCGCTCCTCGAAGCCCCACGGATCCCGCTCCCGACGTCGTCCGCGTGGTGTCGGTCGATCGCCCGGAGACGATCACGTATGCTATCGTTTTCCATGTCTAATGACAATTTACCCCAAGCACAAATTTAATTACACGTTATGCTCGTGCAGGCGTCCCGATCCCGTCTTCGAGGAGCTCAACGGCTCATGCCGCCGATTCCGGATTCCGTGGGGGCGGATCGATCGCTGGAGCCGGGTTCCGGGATCCCGTACCCCGGTAGCGGGAACGTTTTACCCCGCCGCGGGGTACGGGGCGGCGATGACCGTCTCACGCGACGACCTCCTGGCGGCGCTGCGCGACGCGGACGCGGTGAAGTACGGCGAGTTCGAGCTCTCCCACGGCGGCACGAGCGACTACTACGTCGACAAGTACCTGTTCGAGACCGATCCCCACTGCCTGGACGTCGTGGCGCGGGCGTTCGCCGAACGGGTCGGCGACGCGAAACTCGCCGGCGTGGCGCTGGGGGCGGTGCCGCTGGTCGCGGCCACGAGCGTGGAGACGGGCAACCCCTACGTCATCGCCCGGAAGGCGGCCAAGGACTACGGCACCGGCAACCGCATCGAGGGCCGCCTCGACGAGGGCGAGGAGGTGGTCGTCCTCGAGGACGTGGCGACGACCGGCCGGAGCGCCCTGGAGGCGGTCGAGGCGCTCCGCGAGGCGGGCGCGGTCGTCGACCGGGTGCTGGTCGTCGTCGACCGCGAGGAAGGGGCGACCGAACTGCTCGCCGACCACGGCGCGGAGCTCGACGCCCTCCTGACCGCCACGGAACTGCTGGCCGACCGGTGAGTTGTCACGTCCGTGTGTAGCCGTCGGAACCGTCGTTCCACAGTATTCAAGTTCGTGGATATCCCCTCGCGGACATGAACAGGGCCGAGAAGGCGACGCTCCAGCTCCGGGCCGTCGCCGTCCTCCGGACGCTCAAGGAGACCCGGACGTACGACGAGTTGGCCGCGGAGACGGGGCTGCCGGCCGGGGATCTCAACCGCTACGTCAACGGCCACGTCCTCCCCGGCGTCGACCGTGCCCGCGAGGTGGTCGAGGGCGTCGGTCGGGAGGCGCTCGTGGCCGAACTCGAGGCCCGGGTCGACGTCGACGAGGAGGGGTACGTCGACAACTCCGGGGTGGTCTTCGACCAGCTGCTCCTCGACCTCGTGGCCCCCGTCGCGGCGGAGACGGCCGGCTTCGAGACGCCTGACGTCGTGCTCACGGCCGCCACCGACGGCATCACGCTCGGCGCGGCGCTGGCCTCGTACTTCGGCGCCCGGGTGGCTTACGCGAAGAAGTCGAAGGAGACGGCCGTCGAGGAATTCGTCGAGTCCCGCCAGCGCCTCGCATCGGGCATCGAACTGACCTACTACCTCCCCGCGAACGCCGTCGACGCGGACGAGCGGGTGCTGGTCGTCGACGACCTGATCCGTTCGGGGGAGACCCAGGAGCTCCTGCTCGACATCGCCGGCCGGGCCGACGCCGACGTGGTCGGCGTGTTCGCCCTCATCGCCGTCGGCGACGAGGGGGTCGAGCGCGCCCGGGACCGGACCGACGCGCCCGTCGAGGCGCTCGTCCGGTTCGACTAGCGGCCCGAGCCCCATCTCAACGTTTAAGTGACAGTCCTCGGAGATGCCCACCCGTACGATGACGCTCGACGAGACGCTGGGCGACTACTTCGGCTTCGAGGAACACGACACGAACCTCCGGACCGAGGTGTTGGCGGGTGTAACGACCTTCCTGACGATGAGCTACATCGTGGTGGTGAACCCGGCGATCCTCTCGGCGGCGATCAGCCTGCCGAACCGGACGGACGCACAGACCGTCCAGATGATCGCCGTCGTGACGCTGATCTCCGCCGCCGTCGCCACGTTCGTGATGGCCCTGTACGCCAACCGCCCGTTCGGACAGGCGCCCGGCCTCGGGCTGAACGCCTTCTTCGCGTTCACGGTCGTCCTCGGTCTCGGCGTCCCCTGGCAGACGGCGCTCGCGGCCGTCGTCGTCGAGGGGCTGCTGTTCATCGCGCTGACGGCCGTCGGGGCCCGCGAGTACGTGATCAAGCTGTTCCCGGAGCCGGTGAAGTTCGCCGTCGGCGCCGGCATCGGCCTCTTTCTCGCCATCATCGGGCTGGAGGCGATGCGGGTGGTCGCGGGCGACGCCGCGACATACGTCTCGTTCAGCCCGGTGTTCGCCTCCGACCCCGTCGCGATCATCTCCGTCCTCGGCCTCTTTCTCACGTTCGCGCTCTACGCGCGTGGCGTTCGCGGGTCGATCATCCTCGGCATCCTCGCCACGACCGCGGCGGGGTACGCCGCCTCGGCGCTCGGGTACAGCGCGTATCCGGCCGATCGGACCGCCGACGGCGTGACCCTCGCGCGGGCGTCGCTCACCGGCCAGACGACCTTCGCCTACGACCCGGCGGCGTACGACATCACGCCCCTCGCGGGGGCGTTCGTCGACGGCCTGGCGAACGTCGACGCGCTCACCTTCGCGCTGATCGTGTTCACCTTCTTCTTCGTGGACTTCTTCGACACCGCGGGGACGCTCACGGGCGTCTCACAGATCGCCGGCTTCCTCGACGACGAGGGAAACCTGCCCGACATCGACCGGCCGCTGATGGCCGACGCCGTCGGGACCACGGTCGGGGGGATGCTCGGCACCTCGACGGTCACCACGTACATCGAGTCCGCCTCCGGCGTCGAGGAGGGCGGCCGGACCGGGATGACGGCGCTGGTGGTCGCCCTCCTCTTCGTCGCGTCGCTCGCCGTCGTGCCGCTGGCGGCCGCCGTCCCGCTCTACGCCTCGCACATCGCGCTGGTGGTCATCGGCGTCGTGATGCTCGGCAGCGTCGTCGAGGTGGCGTGGGACGAGATCACCTACGCCGTCCCCGCCGGGATGACCGTCCTCGTGATGCCCTTCACCTTCTCCATCGCATACGGCATCGCCGCAGGCATCGTCTCCTACCCGGTGGTGAAGCTGGCGGCCGGCGAGCGCGAGGACGTCCGCGCGGGCCAGTGGGTGCTCGCCGGCGCGTTCGTCCTCTACTTCTTCGTCCGGACGAGCGGCGTCCTCGCGGGGCAACTGTAGCCCCTCGCCGCCGGCCTCCCGCCGCGCACGACCCCGAACCGCTCTTGACCCTCCGGCACCTACTCGCGCTCGATGTCGGGGCTGATCCTGTACGAACTGCCCGGCTGTCCGTACTGCGCGAAGGTCAAGGACACGCTCGCGGACCTCGGGCTGGAGTACGAGTCGCGGGAAGTGCCGCGGTCACACGACGACCGCACGGAAGTGAAGGAGGTCAGCGGTCAGACCGGGGTCCCGGTCCTGATCGACGAGGAGCACGAGGTCGAGGGGATGCCCGAGAGCGACGACATCGTCGCGTACCTCGAGGAGACCTACGGGAGCTAGTCGGCCGGCTCGCGGGCCCGCTCCCGGATGAGGTCACGGACCTCCTCCGGCTCTCGCGCCTCGGCGAGCTCCTCGCAGGAGACGAGCGCGGTGCCGTCGACGGCCTCGCGCCGGGCGTCGTCCTCGACGAAGTAGACCGACCGCGTCCGGGTGACCTCGCCGAGCGAGGACATCAGCCGGGCGCGCTTCTCCGCGCGCCGGTCGAACGCCGAGTGGCCCGTCAGCACGCTCTCGCCGCCGCCCTCGTCCTCGCTCACGGCGCTGAACGGCGACCGCAGCGTCGGGTGGACGGTGAACCCGGCGCGGGTCAGCACCGTCACCACGTGGGCGTCGTCCGGGTCGACGTCGGGGTCGTCCGGCGTCGGCTCGGCGTCGCGCACCTCGTCGGCCCCGTCGAACACGTCGACCGGGCTGGAGAACGGCCGCCCGAACAGCTCCTCCAGCTCGACGGCCACCTCGATGCTGGCGTTCATGCCGTCCTCGTATTTCGAGACGGTGCGCCGCGAGACGCCGAGTTCGGTCGCGAGGCGGCCGAGGCTCC
>JBDGSZ010000107.1:0-15050 GCA_042217265.1 Haloferacaceae archaeon | reverse complement strand
TCGGCAAGACCGGGATGCACGGCGAGGCGATGCAGGTCAAGTGTCGCATCCAGGACGGCGGCAATCAGGGTCGGATCATCACGCGGAACGTTCTCGGGCCGGTGCGCGAGGGCGACGTACTCCAGTTGCGCGAGACCCAGCGCGACGCCGACTCGATCGGGGGGCGATAGGATGCCCCAGACCCGAACCTGTGACTACTGCGACGCGGCGATAGAGCCCGGCACGGGAACGATGTTCGTCCACGCGAACGGCGCCGTCGTCCACTACTGCTCCTCGAAGTGCGAGGCCAACGCAGACCTCGGGCGGCAGTCGCGCGACCTCGAGTGGGCGGGTGAAGACGAGTGACGACGCGCGAGCGCACCTTCGTGATGGTCAAGCCCGACGGCGTCCAGCGGGGCCTGATCGGCGACATCGTCTCCCGGTTCGAGGACCGCGGACTCACGCTCGTCGGCGCGAAGTTCCTCCGGATAGACGACGCGCTGGCGGCCGAGCACTACGCCGAACACGAGGACAAGCCGTTTTTCGACGACCTGACCGACTTCATCACCAGCGGCCCCGTCTTCGCGATGGTCTGGCAGGGACAGGACGCGATCCGGCAGGTCCGGCGCATGATGGGCGCGACCGATCCCGCCGAGTCCCGTCCCGGAACGATCCGCGGCGATTTCGGCCTCGACCTCGGCCGGAACGTGGTTCACGGCTCCGACCACGAGGACGAAGGATCGGCCGAGCGCGAGATCGGCCTGTTCTTCGACGAGGCGGAACTCGTCGACTGGGAACAGGTCGACGAGGACTGGCTGTACGAGTAGCGGGCCCCGCGCCCGGCGGCGAACGGGCAACGTTCTCCGGTTCCGGGGACGCGACTCTCGGACGCGACGACGCCCCTGCACGGCTCGAGAGCGACGTTCTCTGTCGGTACGTCCGCCTCTGTCGCGTACGTCGCGAGACGTCGCGTCACACGTAGCGGCGCAGATCTCTGGGACAGATTGACACTGGTAGGAGCGGACCGTTCGAAACGATCATGAGTGATGCCGAACAGCCCGGAACGGGTGCGGTGGGTGGAGAGCACGTCGACCACGACCACGGCGTCGAGGGACCGGGGTACGCGACCCCACAGGCGGCTATCGAGGAGTCCGACCCCGAGGAGGTGGCGTACGTCATGGGGCTGTACGTCGGGACGGACGTCGACGCGCCCGACTTCCTCGCGGTCGTCGACGTCGACCCCGACTCGGCCGACTACGGCGAGGTCGTCGACCGCGTCGAGATGCCGAACCGCGGGGACGAACTCCACCACTTCGGCTGGAACGCCTGTTCGTCCTCGTGTCACGTCGACGGCTTGGAGCGGCGCAACCTGCTGGTCCCGGGCCAGCGCTCCTCGCGGATCCACGTGGTCGACACGGTCGAGCGCCGGAGCCCGGAACTCGCGGAGGTGATAGAGCCCGCGGAAGTCTTCGAACAGGACCTCTCGGCGCCACACACCGTCCACTGTATCCCCGACGGCGAGATCCTGATCTCGATGCTGGGCGACGAGAACGGCGACCTGCCCGGGGGCTTTCTCTCTGTAAACGACGAGTTCGAGGTTCGGGGCCGCTGGGACCCGCCCGGCGAGATCGAGATGAACTACGACTTCTGGTACCAGCCCCGCCAGAACGTGATGATCTCGACGGAGTGGGCCGCGCCGAAGACGTACTACCCGGGGTTCGACCTGGAGGACGTCGAGGCGGGGAACTACGGTCGACAGCTCCACGTCTGGGACTGGGAGGCGGGGACCGTCGAGCAGACGATCGACCTCGGCGAGGAGGGCCAGATCCCGCTCGAAGTCCGGTTCCTCCACTCGCCCGTCTCGACCCACGGGTTCGTCGGCGCGGCGCTCTCTTCGAACGTCTTTCACTTCTACGAGGACGGCGGAGAGTACCGCGCCGAGAAGGCTATCGACGTCGAGGCCCGCGACCACGACGACTGGGACATGCCCGTCCCCGGACTGGTGACGGACCTCCTGGTGTCGATGGACGACCGCTACCTCTTCTTCTCGAACTGGCTCCACGGCGACGTCCGGATGTACGACGTCTCCGACCCGGCGAATCCGCGGTTCGTCGACCGGATCTGGGCCGGCGGCCACTTCGGCCCGCGGCATCCGACCGGCGAGGACGACCGCCCGGTGTTCGGCGGCCCGCAGATGCTCCAGCTGTCGCTCGACGGCGAGCGCCTCTACTGGACGACGTCGCTGTTCTCCTCGTGGGACGAGCAGTTCTACCCCGAGGAGGGCGAGCAGGGGTCGGTGATGCTGAAGGCGGACGTGGACCCGCGGCGCGGGACCATGACCCTCGACGAGGAGTTCCTCGTCGACTTCGGCGAGATGCCCCCCGGCCCGGCGCGCGCACACGAGATCCGCTGGCCCGACGGGGACTGCACCAGCGACGTCTGGCAGTGACGTGAGCGACGGGGAGGGTAGCGACGGAGGCGTCGGAGAGACAGACCCCGACCGCCCCACGGTCACGCTCGTCTGGCCCGACGGCCGGACGCTCGCTGTCGACCCCGAGACCGACGAACCGGTTCTCGACGCCGCCGAGCGGCTGGACGCGGGGCTTCCCTACGGCTGTCGACACGGGGCCTGTGGCACCTGTGCCGCCCGGCTGACCGACGGCGACCCGACTGCGCTCGACCACCGGCGCCCGGCGCGGGCGCTGAAGCCGCGACATCTCGCGGACGGCTACGTCCTGCTCTGTGTCGCCGAGGCGCGGTCGGACTGCAGGCTGCGGGTCGGGAGCGACGTTCTCGCCGAGACACGGCCGACCCCGTGGCAGAACGACGGCGCCGACGGCTGACGGTCGGCTCGCCCCGACCGCACCGGGCGCAGTTGTGCGCGCCTCGCCAGACCACGCCGTCGTTAGGTTGTCCGCGGACGGGAGAGCGCTACCGTGTCGGACCAGCTGACCGACTTCCTGATCCTGCGCGAACTGGACAGCCCGATCACCGAGGCGGAGTTAGACGACGCCGTCGACGCCTCTGCCGAGGCGCTGTCGACGCTTCGCGACGAAGGGGTCGCGATCGAGTGGGTCGACTCGGAGGTTATGACCGACGGCGACGGCGGCGTGACCGGCACCTTCTGTCACTACCGCGCCGAGGACGAGGCCGCGGTTCGTGACCACGCCGAGCGCGCCGGCCTGCCTGTCACGCGGGTCTCGCGGCGCGGCGACCCGCTCGCGGGGGAGTGACGCGGCGCGCGGTCGACCCAGTCGCCGGGTGTTCTGCGGGCTACGGCGTCGGCACCGGCTCGTCGAGGTCGATCCGGCCCGCGTCGAGGTCGGCCTCGACGTTTCGCGCCGCGGTCACGAGGTTCTCCATCTTCTCGTAGGCGGCCTCTCGCGGCAGCAGCTTCAGCCCGCAGTCCGGCGACACCGTCAGGCGCTCCGGCGGGACGACGCGCAGGCCCTGCCGGATGTTGCGCTCGATCTGCTCGACCGACTCGACGTCCGCGTCGTGGGCGTCCACGACGCCCAGCGCGAGGTCGGTGGTGAACTTCGGGGACTCGAACACGTCGACTTGCTCGTAGTCGCCGTTACACAGCTCCAGGTCGACCTCGTCGACCGGGTAGTCGAGCACCTCGGGGTAGATCCGCGAGTAGTCGCCGTAGCAGACGTGAAGTCCGATACGGACGTCCTCGTCGATGCCCGAGACGATGCGGTCGAGACACTCGCCGACGAGGGCGTGGTCGTCGGGCGTCGTCGCGAGCGCCGGCTCGTCGATCTGGACGTAGCGCGCGCCGGCGTCGACCAGCGCCTCGACCTCCTCGTTCACGAGGTCGGCGAGGTCGTGTGCCAGCGCGCTCTCGTCGCCGTACACCTCGTCGAACGACCACGACGCGAGGGTGTAGGGCCCGGTGATCGGCACCTTCACCGGCTTCGTCGCGACCGAGGAGGTGAACTCGAACTCGTCGACCAGCCACGACTCCTCGTAGGTCACCTCGTCGACCACCGACGGCTTGTCGAAGTAGTTGTGACCCCAGACCTTCACGGGGCCGTTGAACTCGTAGCCGCCGATCAGGCCCGCGAAGTACTCGACCATCTCCTCGCGGCGCATCTCGCCGTCGACGACGGTGTCGAGCCCACAGCGCTCGTGTTCGCCGGTGATCAGCCGCGCGGCGTCGTCTTTCGCCTCGGTCCACGACGCCTCCTCCATGTCGCCGTCTTCGTACAGGTCGCGGGCGCGGTCGAGCCACTTCGGCTTCGGGTACGAGCCGACGACGGTCGTGAGCAGGAAGTGGTCGTTTTCGTACCCCTCGGGCCGGAACTGCGCGCGGTTGTCGGCGGGGCGGCTCACGCGACCACCTCCTCGTTCTCGGCGGCCGCGGCGAGCACCGAGAGCTTCTCGCGGTACGGACCCACGGGCAGGTAGAACAGTTCGGTGTTCGACGTGAGGTAGGTCGTGTCGAACGTCTGGGAGGGGACGCGGTCCTCGAACCACTCGGCTCGCTCCGCGACTGTCTCGGCCGACTCGACCTTCGTGTTCTGCCCGTCGACGAGGCCGAGCGCCACGTCCGATTTCGTCCCGTACTCGGTCACGTTGTAGACCGTATCCTCGCGGTCGTGGAGCAGGTCGAAGCCGAACGCGTCCACCTCCGTGTCCATCAGGTGCGCGTACGCCTTCTCGTCGTGGGCGCCCCAGTACGAGTGGAGGACCACGTCGGCCTCGGTGGCGCCGGCCACCTCGTCGACCGCCGCTGTCAGCCGCTCGGCGGTGTCGTCGTCCGGCGGGCTGGTCACGAGCGAGGGGTCGAGCAGGAAGAGCGTCTCGTGGGCGGGGAACTGCGCGACCTCTCCCGCGAGAAACTCCGCGACGCCGGCGAGCAGTTCGGCCTCGTCGTCGTAGTGCTCGTCGGTCGCGAGCTCCGCGAGCGCGTACGGCCCCGGCAGGACTGCCTGGAGCGGCGTCTCGGTCAGCGCGGCCGCCTTCTCCAGTTCGCGCGCGATGTCGCCCGTCGGCTGGAGACCGTCTACGATCTGTGGGTCGCGATAGAAGTTGTTGTTGTCGTAGTAGCGGACGATCCCGCCGGTCTCGACGGCGTCGCTCACGGCGAGCGGGTGCGTGAGCAGGTCGTCCCACCGCAACTGTCCCTCGACGACGCGGTCGAGGCCGGCGTCGCCCTGTTCGGCGACGACCGTCGCCCGCGCGCGGTCGTACGCCGCCTCGACTGCCTCGTCCTCCGAGCCGTCGATCAGGTCGTCGCGCTGGTGGCCCTTGAGGTCCGTCAGCTCCTCTTTCGCTTCGTCCGGCTGGGGGTACAACCCAGGCGTCGTCGCGACGCGTTCGCTCATCTACCGGCGGTTCGTATGCAGTCGATTAATCGGTTTCGAAACCCCGATTCACACGAGTTATTCCTCGCCGCTCGCCCGGGAGAGGCGGAGGACGACCAGCCGCTCGTAGGGGTACGACTCCTCGCGGACCGCCGCCGCCCGCAGTCCGTTCGCCGCCGCCCGGTCGCGCACCGCGTCGAGTCCGGTCAGCGTCGAGACGAGTAGCAAGGCCCGCCCGCCCGGCGCGAGCACCCGCCCGACGTCGTCGAGAAACGGGTCGACGACCCGACGGCCCTCCGGCCCGCCCGACAGCGCGGCCTCCATCGGGTCGTCCCACTCGGCCTCGGGCGGCGTCGGGAGGTACGGCGGGTTACAGAGGACGACGTCGACCGCCCTGTCGCTCACCGGGTCGAGGAGGTTCGCGCGGAGGACCTCGACCCCGCGGTCGGCCGCCTCGGCGCAGGCCGCCGGACTCAGGTCGTCGCCGACGACCCGCGCACCGGTCTCCGCGGCGACCCGTTCTGCGACCCAGCCGGAGCCGACCCCGACCTCGAAGACGAGGTCGTCGCCCCCGACCGTCTCGGCGGCCGCCGCCGCGAGGAGCGCCGAGTCCTCCGCCGGCTGGTAGACCGTCTCGACGCCGCGCCGGTCCGCGAGCGCCGGGCGTCCGGTCATGGGGCGTCCTCGCCGCCGTCCGCGGCGGCCACCCCGGCCGCCTCGCCGTCTGCCTCGGCCAGCACCTCGCCCTCGCGTTCCGAGAGCGTGCGCTGCGGGAACGGTATCTCGATGCCCTCGCGGTCGAACGCCTCGTGGACCGCGTCGATAACCGCGGTCTTCGCGCGCCACCTCCGGCGGGCGCTCGGGTCGTCGATCCAGACCCGGACGCCGAGGACGACCGAGGAGTCGGCGAACCGCTTGACGACGACCTGCGGGGTGGGCACCGTCGAGACCGCGTCGAGACCGTCGACCGCCTCGACGGCGACGTCGGCGGCACGCTTCGGCCTGACCCCGTAGTCGACGCCGACCTCGACCTCGACCCGGAGTCGGCCTCTCCGGGTACGGTTGAGTATCGCCTGACTCGACACCTGGTCGTTCGGGAGAATCACGTGTTCGCCGTCGAACGTCTGGAGACGCGTGTTGACGATGGTGATCTTGGTGACGATCCCCTCGTTGTCGCCGATCTCGACCCAGTCGCCGATCTCGAACGGTCGGGAGAACATCAGGACGAACCCGGCGAGCATCGCCCCGAGCGTCTGACGGGCGGCCATCCCGACGACGATACCGAGGAAGCCGGCTCCGACCAGCAGGCTCCCGATGTCGTCCGTGAACAGCGTCACGATGGTCAGGCCGACGACGGTGTACAGCCCCGCCTGCGTCAGGCGGTAGACGATCTCGCGCTGGTGTTCGCTGATCTGCATACGGGTGCCGGCGAACTCCTCTATCACCCGTCCGACAAAGCCCGTCAGCGAGTAGGCCGCCCCGAGGAGCACCGCCACGAGGACGAGTTCGCCCCCGAGCGAGCCCAGCCCGAGCTGCCGGTACGCCGCGCCGAGCGGCTCGAGCAGCCCCCAGATCCCCACCAGCGCGAGGACACCAAGCCCACTGACGAGGGTGATGGCCCCCGAGACGGCGACGCGGGCGCGCGACCCCTCCCGAGACCGGGCCCGGTCGCTCGCCAGCCACCGCCGCGACACGTATCGGGCCCCGACGACCCCCGCGACGATCAGGACCGAGACGACAACCGTCGCCGGCCCGTCGGCGACCGCGCGGTCTAACGCGTCGAACAGGTCGGTGACGGCGTTCACCGGGTCGCCTCCCGGCCGTGTCGCTCGGCTGTCGCCGCGAGCGCCGCGAAGTCGGCCGGCGAGAGTTCACCCGCCCGCGCCGACAGGAGCTTCTCGGGCGCGGCGTCGACGACCGCGTCCGCGTCGCCGAGGCCGCTGATGTGGGCCGTGTTCCGGATCGCGTTCCGCACGGTCTTGCGCCGCTGCGTGAAGACGGCCTTGACGAAGCGGAGAAAAAACGCCTCGTCGCCCACCTCGTACTCCGGGTCGCGGGGGGTCAGGCGGACGACCGCGCTCTCGACTGCCGGCTGGGGGTCGAACGCCTCCTTCGGGACGCGCTCGACGATCTCTGGGTCGGCGTAGTGACCCGCCGCGACCGACAGGCGGCCGTACTCGCTCGTCCCCGGCGCGGCGACCAGCCGCTCTGCGAACTCGAGCTGGTAGGTGAGGACCGCGGGGCGCTTCCGGGGGAGAAGCCGGAAGGTGATCGGCGAGGAGGCGCCGTACGGGAGGTTCGAGACGCAGGCGGTGAACGCGGGCAGGTCGACGTCGACGGCGTCGCCCGCGACGACGGTCAGGCGGCCGTCCCCGACCGCCTCGGCGAACTCCTCGCGGAGGAACGCGACGAGCTCCCGGTCGCGCTCGACGACCGTTACCCGCCCGTCGGTCGCCGCGAGCAGGCGGTCTGTCAGCGCGCCGGTGCCGGCGCCCACCTCGAGGAGGTGCGAACGGTCGGCGCTCTCGGGGAGGTACGTCGGCAGCCGGTCGAGTACGCGGTCGTCGACGAGGAAATGCTGGTCGCGGGTCGGGTCTCCCGCGACGCCCGCGCGCCGACGGAGCGCGTCGGGGTCTCTCGCGTCCGTCATTCGTCCGTTCGCCCCGGGCGAACGAACAGTCGGTACTTGAGGTCGTCGTCGCGGAACTCGGAGAGGATCCGCTCGACCAGCACGCCCCGCGGGTCGTGGAGGCCGGAGACCCGCTCTTCGACGTCCGCGAAGCTCTCGAACCGCCCACGCTTCCGGGCGTCGAGGATGTTGTTCCGGATCTTGTCGCCGACGCCCGGCAGGAGGTCGAGCTGGTGGAGGCGCAGCGAGATGGGGTCGGCCTCGGTGTAGAACTCTACGAACCGCTCCTCGTTCCGGTCGACTATCTCCTCGACGACGTACTCGATCTCCGACCGCGCCGCGTTCGTGAGGTCCTCGTAGCTCGTCTCGCGGAAGCGGCCGACGGCGGCGCGCTCCTCGGCGGGCCGGACGACCACCCGGTCGCCGATGCTCACGTCCGCGTCGTCGACGAGTTCGAGCTCGTACAGCCGGAAGTCGCCCTCTCCGACCGCGTACGCGACTGCCGGCCGCTCGTACTGCGGTCGGTCGTCGTCGGGACGACCGTTCGGGAGGCTGTCGAGTACGACCGCCCGGAGCTCGTCCTCGTCGGTCGCGGAGTCAGTCATACCACGCCGTAGGCGGAGACGTTACAAAACAAACACGGTCGCCCCGGTCCCGGTCGTCAGGCGTACTTCGCGACGATGTTCAGCACCTCGTCGAGCTCCTCGCCCTCCAGCGCGTAGCGCTCCTTCGCGAACACCGCGCGGAGTTCGTCGCGCGACTGCGGGAGGAGGTCGACGATCTTGTAGGCGGTCGACTCGTCTATCTTCTCCAGCTCGCGGAGTTCCCCGACCAGTTCGCGGGACTCCTCGGGCTCCAGCACGGCGAAGCGGTTGACGTGTTCGACGGCCCGCGCGAGTTCGTAGCGCATCTCTCGCTCCTCGTCTGCGGCGCGCTCCATCTCGACCTCCGAGAGGATCTCCTTCGCCTCGGAGACGGTGAGGTGTTCCTCGTCGAGTTTCTCTTTAAATATCGTCATCGGGCGTCGGGCTCCTCCCTCGCCCCGTGCGCCCCTGGGGCCGGGCCGGGGCGGTCGTTCGAACTCTCGCTCATGTGAGAGCTCTCTCGGCGCACGCGGGAGTAGCTTACGGACTGCGTCGACGCCCGCGCGAGCGTCTCCCGGGCGGCGTCAGTCCCGGTCGAGTTTCGCCCGACGGGACTCGTTCAGCGCGTCACAGACCGCGCCCTGGCCGCCCATGTTGACGCCGGCGAGCCGCGTCCGCTTGTGGACCGTCTCGAACCGGTCGAGCGGGATGGGCTCCCCGTCGACGGTCAGGAACAGCCGGTCGTCCGCCGCGGTCACGTGCCCGCTGTCGCCGGCCTTCTCGAGGTAGTGGGCCACCGGGTCGCGTGCCACGACGACGTGGACGCCGTCGACCGCGACGACGGCCCCGCCGTCGGTCAGTTCGACGTCACCGCGCCGGAGGCCGACGATCTGTTCCGGCGCGAGGCCGGCGTCGAGACAGGCGTCGACCGCGTCGTGTTGACGGGCGAACCGCGCCTTGTCGTCCAGCATCGCCCGGACCTCTCGGACGCCGCCGTCGGCGTCGGGAAACACGGATTCGAACGTCTCCCCGGCGTTGACGCCGCGGGTGATCTCCTCGCCGTGCATGTGGTCCCGGAGCCGGATCGTCACGGACTCGACGCCGGACAGCGACCCGACCTCGTCGCGGCTGTCGGTCGCCATCATCCAGGCGAACGCCGGCGAACACCACGCCGTCGGCAGGGTAAAGGCGACCTCGACGTCGCCGTCGTCGACCTCGATCCGGTCGACGTAGTCCAGTTCCACGATCGAACGGTCGAGTTCCGGGTCGACGACCCGGTCCAGCCGGTCCCGCACGTCCGCCCGCGTCGGGCGTGCGCCGAGTCCACCCTCGTCCCGCCGGTTCGACGAACTGCCTGCCATCAGTCGGCCGCGGCGCCCGAGGCTCCGTAGTGGTCACCCAGCCCGAACCGCTCGGTAATGGGGTCGCTCCGGAACTGCTCCTTTTTCGCCTCGATGTCGATGTCGTAGAGTTCCGCGGCGTTCTCGCCCATCACCTTCTTCATCACGTCGGTGCTGAGTTCGACGCCGTACTCCCGTCTCTGTTCGTCGGTGAGTTCGGCGTTCATCACCATGTCGACCAGCCAGTCCGGGTTCCACAGGGCGTAGTCGGAGCCGAAGAGGATGCGGTCCTCGCCGAGCCAGTAGAGCAGTTCGCCCATGATCTCGCCGAACTTCCTGGGGCGGTTGGCCACCATCGGCGCCGCGACCGCGATCCCACCGTAGACGTTCGGCTCCTGCGTGGCGATCCAACAGAAGTCGTCGAGTCGGGGAAGCCCGACGTGGTTGACGACGAAGTCCAGGTCGGGGAAGGAACTCGCCGCCTCGTCGACGTCGTCGACAGAGAAGGCGTCCTTGTTGAGCGGCCGGATCGTCGGCCCCTTGTGGGCGTTGATCTTGTCGATCCCGAGGTCGGCACACTTCTCGAGGAACTCGAAGGCCTCCTCGCTGTCCATCCGCCACCCCTTCGACTCGCCTCTCCACTCGGCCGTGTACAGCTTCACGCCCTGGATGTCGTACTCCGCTTTCTGTCGTTCGAGGTCACGCAGTCCCGCCTCGCCGTCTCGCGGGTCGAACCGGCCGTTGTTGATGAACCGCTCGGGGTACTCCTCTGCGATTTCGGCGTTCTGGTCGATAGTGTTGAACCCCTCCTCGTAGAAGTCGGTCAGGTACGACGGCTGGAAGATGGCCATGTCGACCGCGGCGTTGCCGAAGAGGTCCTCTGCCATCCGGTCTGGCCCGTAGTGGCGGTACTCCTCTAGCCCCCACTGTCGCTCCTCGGGCGTGAACCCCTGGTGGTAGTCGTAGAAACACTGGATGAACTGCTCTCCCCCCTCGTGTTTGATATTCTCCTCCCGGGCGTCCCACAGGTGGACGTGTCCGTCGATGACGAAGATCTCCTCGCCGTCAACCTCGTACATTACAGACGCCTGTTACGACCGCCCCGGTATAATATTAATTAAAGATGATTGGGGAATCCGCGGGTCTCTGCCCCTCCGGCGCGTGCCCCCCCGGCCAGACGGGGGTGTGGCCGCCCGATGCGCGAGAGGGATCGTAATGTACGTTTATATCAGACGCAGTCGAAACCCGCACGATGCGAGCCGCACGACTCCACGAGTACACGGACGACATGAGCGAGGGGCTCTCCCTCGACGAAGTCGACGCGCCACAGGTCTCTGCCAGTGACGACGTCATCGTCGACGTCGAGGGCGCGGGATGGTGTCAGACGGACAACCACATAATCGAGGGGATGTGGGCGGAGTACGTCCCCCAGCCGCTGCCGATGACCCTCGGCCACGAGAACGCCGGCACCGTCGTCGCGACGGGCGACGAGGTGACGCTCGTCTCGGAGGGCGACCAGGTGATCTGCCACCCCGTCCAGACCTGCGGGACGTGTCGCCCCTGTCGCCAGGGCGAGACGATGTACTGCGAGAACGACGCGTTCAACGGCCTCACGACCGACGGCGGCTTCGCAGACCAGCTCCACACGGCCGAGCGGTCGGTCATCCCCCTGCCGGACGGCGTCGACCCCGCGGACATCGCGCCACACGCCGACGCCGGGATCACGGCCTACCACGCCGCAAAGAAGGCCGTCGACGGACTCGCGCCCGGCGACACCGCCATCGTCATCGGGATCGGCGGCCTGGGTCACATCGGGCTGCAGTGTCTCGACGCGATGAGCGCCGCCGAGATCGTCGCCGTCGACATCAAGGAGTCGGCGCGCGACCTCGCGAGCGACCTCGGGGCCCACCACACGCTCGACCCCGAGAGCGAGGACATCCCCGCCGAGGTCGGGCACATCACCGACGACCGGGGCGCCGCGCAGGTCCTCGACTTCGTGGGTGCCGACGAGACGACCGGACTGGCGCCCGACATCACCGCCGCGGGCGGCGACCACCACATCATCGGCTACGGCGGACATATCCACGAACCGGCACAGGCGCTGGTCAACGGCGAGTTCTCATTCGTCGGCAACATCGTCGGGCGCTACGCCGAGCTTCAGGAACTCGTCGCGCTCGTCGACCAGGGCGAGGTCGAACTCCACACCAGCCGCTACGACCTCGAACAGGTCAACGAGGTCGCGGAGAGGCTCGAACACCGCGAGATCGACGGTCGGGCGGTCATCACGCCGTAGGCCTCTCGGCCCGCGTCCGTCTCAGAACGGGAACAGGGACTCGGCCGCCGGATCACGCTCCAGCAACTCGATCTCGTGGCCGTCCTGGTCTCTCGTGAACGCGTACAGGTCGTCACACGACGCCGGGTCGCGGTAGTCCGGCGTCTCGCGTTCGCGGAGCTGTGCCCAGTCCTGCTGGAGGTCGTCGACCCGCACGCAGAGGTGTCCCCACGCGTCGCCTATCGTGTAGCTCCGGCCGTCGTAGTTGTAGGTCAACTCGACGGACATCTCCTCGGGCGCCGCGTCCCGGGGCTCGACGAAGTAGTTCGCGAACGTGTCGGACTCCCACCGACCGACCTCCTGGTACTCGAACTTGCGCGTCCAGAACCCGAGCGCCTCGTCGGCGTCCTCGACGCGGATCATCGTGTGGTCGAGGCTCCAGCGCGCACCGTGGTCGCGCTGAACAATCTCGACCTCGTGGCCGTCCGGGTCCTTGACGAACGCGTACCGGCCGCCGCAGGACTCGGGGTCGCGGTAGTCCTCGACGCCGCCGTCCATCAACTCGTCGTAGGCCGCCCGGAGTTCGCCCTCGGGCACGCGAACGGCGATGTGACCCCACGCGTCGCCCACCTCGGGGCTCTCGCCCTCGTTGTGCGTGATTTCGAGCATCGCCCCGTCGTCGTGCATCTCCTCGGGACCGAGGTAGACGATGGTGAACCCGTCGCCCTCGTGACGGTCCTTCTCTTCGTAGTCGAGGTGGCTCTGGTACCACTCCAGCGACGCCTCCAGGTCTGCCACGCGCATCATCACGTGGTCGAGTGTGCCGTCCATACGCGTCCTGCCTATCGGCGGTCGAGGTGAAAAAACGGACCGACCCGGCAGGACGCCCGGCCCCCGGACGGCTACGCGTCTGCGTCGTCGTCGCCCTGCGCCGTGAGGTGGGCCGCCGTCGCGAGGATCGTCTTCTCCTTCCCGCCGTCGACGATCTCGACTTTGAACGCCGAGCCCTGCGTCCCGACGACGGTACCGGTGTGACCGCCGAAGCGGGGGTGGAACCGTCCTTTCGGGACGCTCGGGTCGAGACTGAGGTGGACCTTCTGGCCCTCGTCGTACTCCTGGATCGCGCGCTGGGGCGGCGAGGTCCCGCGGTCGCGCGGGTCGTTAGAGAGCTTCTGGCGCGTCCCCTCCAGCGGGCCGTTAGAACTGGGCATTGTTGCCTCTGCTACCGCACTCGGCGGTAAAAGCGGTGCGGTCCGCGCCGGCGAGCGAGTCGCCGGCTCGATACAGTCCGCCGCGGCCTTACAGCCGACCGACTTCCTCGACGGCGACGCTCTCGACGTCGTCGACCGCCGCGAACGCCTCCTCGACCGCGTCTGTCCCGCCCGCGTCGTCCGGGACGACGACCGAGATGAGGAGGGCAACGAGACCGAACGCGACGTCGTCGGTGTCGGAGCCGCGGATCTCGGCGCCCTCGGGCAGCGACCCGGCGAGTCGCTCCTCCAGGTCGTCGAGGTCGACGTCGGGGCTCTCGGGCATCACCTTCATCGTCGCGGCGACGTCACCCATCCTACGGCCCCCGGAAGCCACAGTCGGGACACTCGTAGAGGTTGCTCTGTTTCCGACATCGCTCGCACCGACTGATCTCCGTCCCACACTCGGGGCAGTCGAAGGTGGCAGCGCTCATCCCCCGGATGTTGATTCCGCAGGAGACACACTGACGCTCCTGCCGACTCTCGGACTCGCTCTCGCTCATACCTCGGATCGCCGGTCGCGCCGCTTAACGGTTGTCGTTCGTCACAGCGACAGCGCCAGCGGCCCGAGGAGCACGCCCATCAGGTGGACCCGTCGGGCTCCGAGTCGGACCGGGACGAGGCCGACGACGCCGGCGACCAGATACACTCCGACTCCGACCGCGCCGGCGAAGACACCGGCGAGGACAGCCAGCCCGGCGAGGACCGCGACCGCGAGCGTCGCGCCGTCGACCCGACCGACCCCCCGGAGATACCGGTCGCCGACGGTCACGACCAGCACCGCCCCTGCCGCGGCGGCGAGGGCGACGACCGGGACCAGAGCGGACAGGAGCGGCGGCACGCCGGCCGCAGAGAGCGCCACGACGACGCCCGTCCGCGCCACGCCGAGCCCCGAGAAGGCAAAGAGCGCGAACGTCGCGGTCGCCGTGTTCGCGGCGCTCTGTGCGACCAGAAACCCTCGCGCCCGGTGGCTCGTCGGCGCGGCCGGGAGCGCGAGCGTCGCCGCCACCCCCGCCGACACGCCGGGGAGGTACGCGACGAGCGCACCCGTCAGCGCTCCCGCGCCCGCGGTCAGCCCCATCGCGGGCCGGGGGAGCGACAGCGCGGTTCCGCGCTGTGCTGGCAGGTCGCCGGACCCACTCGCGGCGTCGACGAGAACCGGCGCGCCGAACAGCCCGGCGAACAGCGGCGCGAGAATGCTCCCGACCGGAAGCGGCGCGGCGGGCGAGAGGTCGAGGACGACGGCACCGAGGGCAGTGGCGAGCGCGAAGGTGACGACCCCCGCGAGCGCCGCCCGGACCGACGACTCCGTGGCGACGAGGTAGGCCGCGACGCAGCCGAGGACGACCGGCAGGTGCCGGCCGAGCGCCGGCGCGAGGGCTGCCGCGGCGCGGGTCAGCGGGACGGCGAGCGGGACGGCCGCGAGTGCGCCGACGAGGCTCCCGAGCGCCGAGAGCCGGAGCGCCTCGCGGCCCCGTCCGGCCAGCACCAGCCGGTGCCCCGGCAGCGCGCTCGCGGCCATCGACGGGTCGGGCACGCCCAGCGCGAGCGCGGGCACCACGTCGAGGAACGTGTGGACGACGCCCGCGGCCAGCATCGCGGCGCCGACGGCCAGCGCCGGGCCGGGCAGGTCGGCCGCGAGCGAGGCGAGAAGGAGCGCGAACGCGTTCGCGTGGACGCCGGG
>JBDGSZ010000085.1:0-15336 GCA_042217265.1 Haloferacaceae archaeon | reverse complement strand
TGCGCGGTGCCGCGGACCGACTGACCTGCCGCGGGACGCGGTGCCGCGGACCGCCGTCGCCGCGGCCGTACGCGGTGCCGCGAACCGCCGTCAGGCGGACGCACACCGTGCCGCGGCGACTAGACGTCGTCCCCCGACCCGGCAGGGCCGCCCGCCCCGGTCGGGTCGCCGTCGCCCGGTCGGGTCGCCGTCGTCGCGGCGTCGTCGCCGTCGACCGGCTCCACGTCGCCCCACCGCCACTCCCGGTCGCGGCCGCGGTCCGCGAGCGCCCGGCGGAGGCGGTCGGCCAGTTCCTCGCGGAGGCGGTCGGCCGTCCCGTCGTCGACGTCCACCGCGGCCGCGTCGGACCCCGTCATCGAGAGCCCGCCGGCGGTGTCGGCGGTCACGGTGCCGAGCCCCCACCGGCGCTGGAAGAGCGACCGCGAGTCGATGACCGTCTGGACCCGGTAGTACGGCACCACCTTCGTCTCCCGCGAGAGGACGCCGTTGCGGGTGACGAGGTGGTCGTCGCCCAGCCAGTACCCGCGGTGGACCCACTTGAGGTGGGCCGCGAGCGCGAGGACGGGCAGGAGCGCGACGGGGGCGTACCACGGCACCCCGAGGCCGAACGCCGTCTCGGCGCCGTACAGTACCCCCACGAGCGCGCCGGTCGCGAGCAGGTAGCGCGCGGCGTACCGGCGACGCACGCGGCCGGGGGGACGCTCGACGTTGGGGTCGCCGAACGCCTCGATCCTGCGGGCGAGGTCGTGGACCCGCTCGACGCTGGCGATGGGCACGGCGGCCTGCGAGCCCCCGACCCCATCGCTCGATCGGCCGCCGACGCGGCCGGCCGTCTCGATGGAGAGCGACGCGTAGCCGAAGCGACGCTTCAGCGGGTTGTCCTCGACCGTGAGCGCCTGGATCTTGTCCAGCGGGATGGAGCCGTCGTAGCGCCGCAGGAGGCCGCGCTCGTACTGGAGTTCGTCGTCGACCCGGACCAGCCGGAAGCCGTAGTAGTTGAGCACCGCGACCGTCGCGCCGACGGCCCACGAGACGACGACGACCGCGGCGAGCCCCGCGGCCGCGAGGCCGGCCAGCGCGACGGTCCCGGACGCGACCGGCACGTCGACGACCGAGCGGATGGCGGTCGCCGAGCCCGAAAGCAGGAAGAACAGCACCCCCGGTAGCCGGAGGTCGAAGGAGAGGGCGCCGACGAGGGCGAGCTCGCGCGGCGAGAGCTCGAACAGGACCTCGTCCTCCGGCGGCGCGGCCGCGGCCTCGCCCCCGGCGTCGCCGCGCTTCCGGCCGGCGATCTCGCGCTGGAGCCGCTTCGCCTCCTCGAAGGAGACGAACCGGATCTGCGCCTCGGTCCCGCCGCCGCCGGCCGTCTCCAGGTCGAGGGCGGCGATGCCGAGCGCCCGCTGGACGACGTTGCGCCTGATGTCGACGTTCTGGATCCGGCGCAGCGGGATCTCCCGCTCGCGTCGGGCGACGACGCCCGAGCGGATGTCGAACGTGTCGCCGGTCAGCTCGTACTCGTACCGGCGCCAGTAGGCCACCTCGTAGCCGACGAGCAGGAGAAGTCCCAGGCCGACCAGCCCGACGCCGGCGAGGGCGCCGACGGCGCCGCCCACCATCGACGAGCCCGTCGCGACCAGGAAGGCGAGGGTAAAGGCGAGGCTGGCGCCCCGGCGGACGACCCGGTAGAGGACCGACAGCGGCGAGAGCTTCATACCGCGTCCTCGCCCTCGGCGCGGATCGCCAGCTGCTTGAGCCGCTCGCGCAGGTCGTCGGCCCCCGACGGCGTCAGCCCCGGGACCGTCACGTCGGCCCCGCGGGAGCCGGCGGTGTAGACGACGGTGCTCGCCAGTCCGACGACCCGCTCGACCGGGCTGCGCGAGGAGTCGACGTGTTGGATGCGGACGAAGGGCACGACCGTCCGGACCCGCGTGAAGACGCCGCGCTCAAGGTAGAGGGCGTCGTCGCGGACCTCGTAGCGCCACAGCCGGTACCGGAGGACGGCGAGGACGAACCCGAGCGCGAAGACGGCGAGAAAGACCCCGGCGGGGACGGCGAGCGGCAGGTCGAGGACCACCCGCCCGGCAACCGCGACGCCGGTCGCGAGGACGGCGGCCCCGACCGCCGACTGCCCGGCCCACACCACCTGCACGCGCGGGTCGAGCCGGTTCACCCGGACCTCCTCCGTCGCGCCCGCTCGCCGGACGGCGGGACGGTCGCTGTCATGTCTCCGGCTACCGGGCGGGGCGGCAAAAGGCTTTACAGCGCGTCGAGTAGCGCGTCGACGTCCCCGGCGGTGTTGAACGCGTGGACCGATGCCCGGACCGCGTCGGGGTAGGGGAGCGACCGGACGACGATCCCCTCGTCGGCCAGGCGCTCGACCGCGTGTTCGGGCGACTCGTCGCCCGGCGGCTCAAACGTCACCAGCCCGGATTCGTACCCGCGGGGGCTCAGGAGCGCGTCGCCCAGCCCCGCCTTCAGCCGGTCGGTGAGCCGGGCGATCCGGTCGGTGATCGTCCCCATCCCCACCGCCTCGACGACGCCGATGGCCTCGACGAGGCCGGCGTAGGGCGCCGGCGAGGTCGTCCCCACCTCGAACCGGGCCGCGCCGGACTTCAGTTCGAGGTCGTCCGCGCCCGGGTCGACCACGCTCCGGTACCCGACCTGCGCGGGGGCGACGTCGGCCGCGCGGTCGCCGTCGACGTAGAGGAACCCCGCCCCCCACGGGCCGAGCAGCCACTTGTGCCCCGCCGCGGCGACGAAGTCGGCGCCCCACGCGTCGACGTCGACGGGCCGCTGACCGGGGGACTGGACGGCGTCGACCAGCACCCGGCAGCCGTGCTCGTGGGCGACGTCGACGACCTCCGCGATCGGCAGTTCGGTGCCGTGGCTCCAGGTCACCGAGTTGAGACAGAGGAGGCGAGCGTCCGCGACCGCCGCCGCCACGTCCGCGGGGTCGAGGCGGCCGCCCTCGGTCGACAGGACGCGGGTCTCGACGCCGCGGCGCTCGAGGTGCCACCACGGCACCACGCCCGCCGAGTGTTCGAGGTCCGTCCGGACGACGACGTCGCCGGGGTCCCAGTCGACGGCCGCCGCGATCCGGCTGATGCCGTCGGCGGTGCTCTGCGTGAGCGCGACCTCGCCGGCGTCGGCGCCGAGGAAGGCCGCGACCCGCTCGCGGGCCGCCTCGAACGCCGCGTACGCCGCGGGGTAGGCGCCGTCGCCGACAGGCGCCTCGTACTCGTGGTACTCGACGAAGTCCGTCGTCGCCTCGACCACCTGCCGGGTGGCCGGACCCGAGGCGCCGGTGTTGAGGTAGACGCCCCGCTCGCAGGCGGGGATGTCAGAGCGGAGGTCCTCCGGTGTCACGTCGGCTCCTCCGCCCCGGAGTCACCTGAGCGTTCCGTTCGGTCCGCCCGCGTCCCCGGCGACCGCCACGGCGGCCCCTCGACGACCGGGTCACGGGTCGAGCGCCGCGACGATGGCGTCGCGGGTCGGTCCGTCGCCGGCGGCCACGTACCATTCCCCGCCGGGCCCGCCGTCGCCGTCGCCGTCGACCCACCCGCCGACGACGTCGGCCTCGCGGGCGAACAGCGCCCCGGCGTGGTGTTCGTACGGCGCCGGGTCGAGGGCGACGAGGCCCTCGATGTACCCCTCGACCAGCAGGCCCCAGTCCGGCCCCGGCGCCCAGTGGCGGAGGACCCGCCTGCACTCGTCCCGCAGGGCGTCCTCGGCCGCGCGGGCCCGCGACAGGGCGTGGTCGTCGCGCACGGCGCCGAGGCCGACGTTGAACGAGACCGACCCGCGGTCCAGCGGGAGCGACGACCCGCCGCCGACCGGGTCGCCGTCCGCGGTCACGCCCCCGTCGCGCCCGGCGCGGTAGAGCGTGTCCGGAACCGGCTCGTGTACCGCTGCGGCCACCGTCTCCCCGGCCTCGCGGACGGCGACGACGGTGGCGAAAAGCGGGATCCCGGCCGCGAAGTTGTTCGTCCCGTCGAGCGGGTCGACGAACCACTCGTACCGCCGGCCGTCGCCCGTCCCCTCGGTCCGCCCGGACTCCTCGGCGTGGACCGCGTGGTCGGGGAAGGCCTCGCGGATCGCGTCGAGGACGCGGCGCTCGGCCCCGCGGTCGGCGGCCGCCTTCACGTCGTCGGAGCCGTACTCGGCGTCGACCCGCCCGGCCCGGAACCCGTCGCGGAGGTAATCCCCGCCGGCGCGGGCCGCGCGCTCGGCCACCGCGGCGAGGCGCTCGCGCGTCGGCATACCCCGTCGAGGCCCCCGCCGGACAAGAGGCGTTCGGTGCCGCCGGGGACGGGAGAACGTTGAGGGGGCGGGCGGCCGACCCCGCGGGCATGGAGTTCAGCGTCGTCCAGGGTGACATCGCCGCGCAGTCGGCCGACGCGCTGGTCAACGCCGCCAACACGGGCCTGCGGATGGGGTCCGGCGTCGCGGGCGCGCTCCGCCGCGCCGGCGGCGAGGAGCTGAACGACGCCGCGGTCGCCGCGGGGCCGGTCGACCTCGGCGGCGTCGCGGTCACAGACGCCTACGACCTCGACGCCGACCACGTCGTCCACGCGGCGGCGATGCCGGCCGGCGGGTCGGCCACGGCCGAGGGCATCCGCGACGCGGCCCGGAACGCGCTGGCGGCGGCCGACGACCGGGGCTGCGAGTCGCTCGTGATGCCCGCCCTCGGCACCGGCGTCGCCGGGTTCGACTTCGCCGAGGGAGTCCGCATCCTCTGTACGGTCGTCGACGGTTACGAGCCGACCGCCCTGACCGACGTGCGGCTCATCGCGTACGGCGACGGGGAGTACCGCACAATGCGGCGGGTTGCCGACGAGGTGCGCGGGTGAGGGGAGCGGTTTTTGTCCCCGGGGTTCCAAGCGGGCGCGATGGAGGTTCCGGACGACCCGCCTTCGGTCTGCCCGGTCTGTGAGGCCGCGTACGACACCGTCTCCGTCCACCACGACGGGCTGATGGTCAACCTGCGCGAGAGCGAGCGGTACCGCCGGGTCTGCCTCGAACCCGTCGAACACGAGTCGGAGGCCGCCGCCGAGTTCTACCACCACACGCACGCGCAGGTCCGCAACGAGCGACAGGGGTGACGCGTCCCCGACCCCGACGGCGGAGCGACTGAGGCAAGCGAGCACGCGCCGGCGCGCGACCGAGCGACCGTGGGACCCGAGCGCGTCGACCCCGGGAGAGCCCGGCCCACACACGGCCGGACAACGGTTAAGCGCCCGAGCGCCCAACACCGCACATGACCGACGAGACCGACCTGGAGGCGATCCGGGAGCGAAAGCGGGAGGAGCTGAGGCGGGAACTCGCCGACGAGGGCGACGACCCGGACGACGGGGCCGCGAGCCCGGCGGAGCCGGTGTCGGTCGACGGCGGCGACGACCTGCGGGCGTTCGTCGAGCGGAACGACCCGGTCCTCGTCGACTTCTACGCCGACTGGTGCGGGCCGTGTCAGGCGATGGAACCGGTGGTGGAACGGATCGCCGCGGAGACCGAGGCGGCGGTCGCGAAGGTGGACGCGGATGCCCACGGGGCGCTGGCCGCCGAGTACGGCGTCCGCGGCGTGCCGACGTTCGTCGCGTTCCGGGACGGCGAGCCGGTCGAGCGGCTCGTCGGCGGACACGACGGGTCGCGGCTGCGGGCGGTCCTCGGCGTCTAGAAGCGGTCGCGGACGGCGTCGAGGGCGTCGAGTTCGACGTCGACCACCCCGGCGACGGCGGCCGCGGCGCCAAGGAGCCACTCCGCGCACTCGACCCGGGACTCCAGGTCCCCCGGGCCGATCCGGTACCGCTCGACCAGGTCCTCGGCGTCGGCGCCCTCCGACCACTCGACGAGGATGCGGGCGGTCTTGACCGCCGCGAGCCACGCCTCGAAGTCGTCGGCCTCGTCCATCCCCGTGGTGAGTTCGGCCGCGCGGTCGGCCGCGAACCGGTAGACGTCGGCCCGCTCGCGGTTGCCGAGGTAGCCCGTCCGCATGTCCGGCGTGTGACAGACCACCTCCAGGACGGTGAGCGGGGTGGCGTCCATCTCCGTGGCGGTCCGGAGGCCGTCGACGAGGCGGCGGCCGGTCTCGGGCGTGACGTACTGGCGCGAGACGGTGGCGCCGAGGGCCGTCGCGGCGAGGCCGTCATCGACGCGGAGCATCCCCATCCGGTCGAGGTCGGCGAGGGCCTCCTCGATGGCCGCGTCGAGCGCGTCCGGACCGGCCTGGTGGGCGTGAAACGACGCGCGGAACACCTCGCGCAGGTCGGGGCGCGCGTCCGCGACCCCGGAGGCGACGACCGAGAGGACGTGGGTCCGGAGCGCCGTCGGGTCGGCGAGCTGGGACTCGACGCGCTCCGGCGGGGCGTCGACGTACCGCTCCCGCAGTTCCTCGCGCCCCGCGTCGTCGGCCACGAGCACCGCCTCGCCGTAGGGGTCAAGGCCGGGACGGCCGGCCCGGCCGCACATCTGGTGGACCTCGAGAGTCGGGAGCCACTCCATCCCGGTCCCGGTGAACCGGCGCTGGTCGCGGACGACGACCCGGCGGGCGGGGACGTTCACGCCGGCGGCGAGGGTCGGCGTGGCACAGATGGCCGCCACCCGGCGGTCGCGGAACGCCGACTCGACGACGGTGCGGTGGGCGTTCCGGAGGCCGGCGTGGTGGAAGGCGACGCCGTCGCGCAGCCCCTCGGCCAGCGCCCGGCCGGTCCGGGTGGTGCCCGCCGCCTCGACGTCGTCGGCGACGGCCGGCGCGCCGTCGAACCCCTCCTCGCCGAGGCGCTCGGCGAGCGCCTCGGCCTCGCGGCGCGACCGGACGAACGCCAGCGCCTGCCCGCCGTCGGCGACGGCGTCGGCGACGAGCGCCGCGGTCGCCTCCGTGGTCCGGTCGCGGTCCGGGTCGTCGGCGTCGGGGACCGGCACGGGCAGCGTCGACCCGTCGTCGAACTCGACGCGGCCGTCGTCGTACACGCCGGTCCGGAGGTCCACGGGGCGCCACGTCGACTCGACGAGGGCGGCGTCGAGCCACTCCGCCACCTCGCCGGCGTTGGCGACGGTGGCCGAGAGCGCGACCACCTGCGCGCCGGGCGCCCGGCGGCGGAGCGTCGACAGGGTGACCTCGAGCGTCGGCCCGCGGCGGCCCGACCCGAGCAGGTGGACCTCGTCGACCACGACGCAGGCGAGGTCGTCGACCCACCGGGCGCCGTTCCGGACCGCCGAGTCGACCTTCTCGGCGGTGGCGACCACCACGTCGTGTCCCGCCAGGTCCTCGGCCGGCGAGTCATAGTCGCCGGTCGAGATGCCGACGCTCACGCCCGGGAGGGCGTCGAACGCCTCGTACTTCTCGCGGGCGAGCGCACGAAGGGGGACGATGTACAGGCCGGGGCCGTCGGCCGAGAGCAGGGCGAGTTGCGCGACCAGCGTCTTCCCGCTGGCGGTCGGGAGCGCGGCGACGAGCGACTCGCCGTCGCAGGCGCCCGCCTCCACGGCGGCGGCCTGCGGGGGATACAGCTCCTTAATCCCCCGGCCCGCGAGGTGGTCGACGGCAGCCGCCGGCAGGGAGAGGTCCCGCACTCGCATCTACCCGCTCCTGGGTCCGGCCGAATATAAAAGGTCGAGCGCGCGCCCGCGCCTTACAGCAGGCCGCCGTCGGCGAGCCGATCGACCGCCTCGCGCAGACGCTCGCGCCCGGCAGCGTACGAGAGCCGGGCGTACCCGGGGGCGCCGAACGCGCTCCCCGGGACCGTGGCGACGTGTGCGTCGTCGATGGCCGTCTCGCACCAGGCCGCGTCGTCGTCGGCGACGGGGAGCATCATGTAGAAGGCGCCGTCGCCGAGGGGCACGTCGACGCCGTGGTCGGCGAGCAGATCGGCGAGCATGTCGCGGCGCGCCTCGAACGCGTCGGCCATCTCCTCGACCGCGTCGTCGGTGTTGGCGAGCGCCTCGACCCCGGCGTGCTGGACGAAGTTCGGCGCACACGAGACGGAGTGGGAGTGGACCTTCGAGGCCTGCTCGACGATCGGTTCGGGGGCGACGAGGTAGCCCAGCCGCCACCCGGTCATCGAGTAGGCCTTCGAGAAGCCGTTTATCGTTACTGTCCGGTCGGCCATCCCGTCGAGCGAGGCGAGCGACGTGACCTCGACGTCGTAGGTGATGCGCTCGTAGATCTCGTCGCTGATGACGGTCACGTCGTGCTCGACCGCGAGGTCCCTGACGCCCTCGAGGGCGGCGTCGGAGTAGACCGCCCCCGTGGGGTTCGAGGGGGAGTTGACGACGAGCAGTTCGGTCTCGTCGCTCACGGCGGCCGCGAGGTCGTCGAGCCCGGGTTCGAGCTGGAAGTCGTAGGGCGAGAGGTCGACCCGGGTCAGGTCGCCGCCGGCGAGCTTCGCCATCGCCTCGTAGGAGACCCACGCGGGGTCGAGCAGGACCACCTCGTCGCCGGCGCGGGACGACGTCCCGCGGGCAGACGGGCCTTGCCCGTCAACGCCGTCGATCAGGGTCTGGAACGTCTCGTACAGCGCCTGCTTGCCCCCCGGCGTGACGATGACGTTCCCCGGCCCGCAGTCGACGCCGTCGTCGCGAAGCTTCCCCGCGATGGCCTCGCGGAGCGCGGGGATGCCGTTCGACGGCGGGTAGCCCGTGTGGCCCGCGTCGATGGCGTCCTTGCCGGCCTCGCGGACGTTCTCGGGCGTGGGGAAGTCGGGTTCGCCGACCGAGAGGTCGACCACGTCGATCCCGTCGGCCTCCAGCTCGGCCGCCGCGTTGCTGATCGCCAGCGTCGCGCTCGGTTCGACCCGTCGGACACGGCGGGTGAACCCGAACGCGGCTTCGTCGGTCATGGTAACGACTCCACCATCTCGACGGCGGCGTTTACGGCTTCCGCTCCCTTCTCGACGCGCTCGCGGGCCTCGGCGCCGCTCATCCCCGGCCCGCTCACGCCGAACGTGACGGGCGTGTCCCGGTCGACGCTCACCGACGTCAGCGACCGCGCCGCCGCCCGCCCGATGACCTGGTCGTGGTCCGTGTCGCCGGTAACGATGGCGCCCACGACCGCGACCGCGTCCACGTCGTCGCGGCGGGCGAGGCGGTCGGCCGCCAGCGGCGTGTCGTAACACCCCGGCACCTCGACCGTCTCGACCACCGTCGCGTCGCGCTCGGCGGCCGCCTCGCGGGCCGACTCCGCCATCGGCCCGGTGACCGACGCGTTGTACCGCGCCACCACTAGCCCCAGTCTGACCATGCGGATCCCACCGGTGGCGGCCACAAAGAGGTGCCGTCCCCGACCGCTATTTAGGCCCGCCTAAATTCCGCCAGGCTTTTGTTTCTTTAGGCGTCCCTAAACATCATGCCGGGAAGGCGTGACCTGCTCGGATCGGTCGGAATCGTCGCCGCGGCGGCGCTGGCCGGCCGCGCGGGAACCGTGACCGGAAGCGTGGCCGGGGACGCCGCCGGGTCGGACGCGGCGGCGTCACACGAGTCGGGCGTCGGCGGCACGGTCGAGTCGACCGGGGCGGCCGTCGAGTACGTCCGGAACGTCGAGGAGGTGCGGGGCCACCTCGCCTCCTCCGCGGCGCTCCTCGGACGGGGGCGCCGCGAGGACGCCGCGCTCCACGCGGGCCATCCGACCGACTATTTCGCGGCCGTCCTCCCGCGGCTCCGGAACTTCGACCCGGGGCTGGCGACGCGGCTCCGTGCGCGGCTGAAGGCCCCGGCGCGGCGCGTCGAATCGATGGCGCCGGACGCGTACGCGACGTACCTCGACGAGCGGGTGCGCCCGCTCCTCGACCGGGCCGTCGAGGCGGTCGTCCCGGCGGGGATCCGCCGGTCGGACGCGTTCGACGTCCGGGTGATGAACGCGCTCGCCGGGCGCATCGCCGACGAGTACGCCGCCGCGGTTCCCGAGGCCGGGACCATCGACCTCGTCGGGGAGTACTGGGACGGACGGGGCTTTCTCGTCCGGATCGAGGACCGCTACGCGGGCGTCGAGTCGGCGCTCGGCGGCGCGGGGAGCGACGCGCTCGCCCGGCTCCGGACGCAGGTCGAGGACGTCGCGGCGGCCGACGACGTGATCGGCACGACCCTGTCGTTCCGCGTGGCGACGGCGGCGGCGGGCGACCCCCCGAGCGCGCGGGTCGAGGGCCGGGACGACGCGGTCGCGTACGTCCGGAACCTCGAGGAGGTTCGGGGCCACCTCGCCTCGTCGGTGAACCTGGCGGCGGCCGGCGACGTGTCGGCGGCGGGGCTCCACGCGGGCCACGGGAGCGACTACGTCACGACGCTGCTGCCCGCAGTCCGTCGGTCGGACCCGAGGCTGGCCGACCGGCTCCTGACCCGCCTGCTCGGGGTCGACGAGCGCGCCGCCGAGGACGGCTACGCGGCGTACGTCGACGAGCGGGTCATGCCGCTGCTTGATCGGGTTCCCGCGGCGGCCGTGCCCGACGAGTTCGTCGGCGAAACGTCCTTCGACGCGGCAGTGATCCTCGCGCTCGCGGGCCGCATCGAGGACGAGTACGCCGCCGCCGTGACCGAGGACGAGGTCATCGAACTGTACGGCGAGTACTGGGACGCGCGCGGCTTTCTCTCGCGCGTCGAGGAGCGGCTCGGACGGATCGAGTCCGACCTCGACGGGGAGACGGCCGCGGCCGTGAGCGACGAACTCGACGTCCTCCGGGAGGAACTGGAGACGGCGCCGCCGCCGAGCGACGTCGCCGGCTCCGTCGCGGCGCTCTCGGAGACGGCCGAGGGGTGACCTGACGCGCCGCGCCGCCGTCGCCGAACACAAGAGTCGTAAGGTCCGGGCGCCGACCGTCGCACGATGGCCGACGCCGACGCCGAGGGACCGTCGACCGACCGGGCGGCGGGCGACCGGAGCGCCCTCGACGACCTCCCGGTCGACCGGACGACGCTCGCGGTTCTGGCCGTCGTCGTCCTCGCGCTCGCGGCCCGGCTCTACCGCCTCGGCGCGCGGATCATGCACTGGGACGAGGGGCGGGTCGGGTACTGGATCCTCCGGTACCACGAGACCGGACAGTACGGCTACCGGCCCATCGTCCACGGGCCCTTCCTGCCGGTGGTCAACGACTACGTGTTCGCGGTCCTGCCGCCGACGGACTTCTCCGCCCGGCTGGTCGTCGCGCTCGTCGGGGGATCGCTCCCGCTGGTCGCGCTCCTCCTCCGCGACCGCCTGCGCGACTCCGAGACGGTCGCGCTGGCGCTCGTGCTCGCGGTCAACCCCCTGCTCGTCTACTACTCGCGGTTCATGCGCAACGACGTGCTGGTCGGGGGGTTCGCCCTGACCGCGCTCGCGCTCGCCGTCCGGGCGCTCGACCGCGACGCGGTCCGGCCGGCGTACCTCGGCGCCGTGGCGCTCGCGCTCGCGTTCACGGCCAAGGAGAACGCGCTCATCTACGTCGTCTGCTTTCTGGGCGCCGCGGGGCTCCTGCTCGATCACCGCCTCGTCCGGCGGACGACCGCGGGCGAGCCGGTCCGGGCCGTCCTGTTCGGGTGGCTCCGGGCGACGGGCCGCCGCCTGCGGCGGTCCGGGGGCGCGCTCCACGGGTTCGGGCCCGCGCTCGTCCACGCCCTCGCCCTCCCGGCGGTCTTCCTCGCGGTCGTGACGTTCTTCTACGCCCCCCGGCCCGAGCTCTGGCGCGCGCTCGGGTCGCCCGCCGCGCTCCCGGGCGTCGTCGAGACGGCGACGGTGGGGTCGTGGAAGGCCTTCTACGGCACGTGGATCGGCGGGGGCCACCAGTCGAACCCCTACGTCCCGTTCCTCTATGACTACCTGGAGACGCTGGCGTACGGCGCCCCGGCGCTGCTCGCGTTCGCCGCGGTCGGGTTCGTCGCCGACGGGTACGGCGACGAGGGGGGGCGCCGCGACCTGGTGGCCTTCGCGACCTACTGGGGCGCGGTCAGCGTCCTCGGGTACCCCATCGCGACCGACATCCGGGCGCCGTGGGCGGCCGTCCACGCGGTCGTCCCGCTCTCGATCCCGGCGGCGGTCGGCCTCGCGTCCCTCTACCGGCGCGCCGACCTCCCGGTCGCCCCCGACCGCGAGCGCACGGCCGGGCCGGTCGTCGCCGCCCTGCTCGTCCTCGCCGCGGCGACGGGCGTCGCCGGGGCCAACGGGGCCTACATGAACAGCGCGAGCGACAGCGAGGGCGAGGTGCTCCAGTACGCCCAGCCCGGCAACGACCTCAAGGCGACCCTGTCGGAGGTCGAGCGCGCGGTCCGGACCACCGACGACGGCCCCGAACCGGACGTGCTGTTCGTCGGCACCACCAAGCCCGGCGGGTCGGGGACGCTCTTCTACGTGCAAAACGAGTCGAGCGCCGCGCAGCCGCCCGTGGGCGGACCGAACTGGCACAGCCGCCTCCCGCTCCCCTGGTACCTGGAGCGGTACGACGCCGAGGTGACGAGCACCGCGCCCGACGAACCGCTCCCCGAGGACCCGCCGCCGGTGGTGATCGCCTACGCCTGGGACCGCGACGAGGTGGGCGAGGAGCTCGACGGCTACGTCGCCCATGAACACCGCTTCCGGCTCTGGTCGGAACGGATCGTCGTGTTCGTCGACCGGTCGGCGCTGTAGTGACGGACCGGTCGCGTGCGGGCGCGACATTCGGGCGGCGGCCGACGCCGTTCGCGTCTGCGATGGCATGGCCGTCGATGCGTCGGACCGCGGCGACGGCCCGAGGCGGCGGCCGCCCGCCGCGCGTGGCAACGTTTATGCGCCGAACGGTCGACGCGTCGCCCGTGACGGTCAGCCTGCCAGGACCGACGCTCGGCGTCGTCGGCGGCGGTCAGCTCGGACGGATGCTCTCCGAGGCGGCCGCGCCGCTCGGCGTCGACGTCGTGGTCCTCGACCCGACGCCCGACTGCCCCGCCGCGCGGGTCTGCGAACACGTCGTCGGCGACTTCGACGACCCCGAGGCGGTCCGGCAACTCGCGGCGATGAGCGACCTGCTCACCTACGAGATCGAACTCGCCGACCCGGACCTGCTCGCCGACGTCGACGCGCCGGTCCAGCCCCACCCCGACACCCTCCGTCTCATCGGCGACAAGCTCCGGCAGAACGAGGCCTACGCCGACGCGGGCATCCCGACGCCGCCCTTCCGCCGGGTGGACGACGCCGCCGACCTCGCGGCGGCGGTCGAGGAGTTCGGCGAGGTCATGCTGAAAGCCCGGAGCGGCGGGTACGACGGCCGGGGCAACGCCCCGGTCGGCCCCGGCGACGACTTCGAGGCGGCGCTCGCGGAGGTGGGCGCGGCCGACGGCGGCGCGATGGCCGAGGCGTTCGTCGAGTTCGAGCGCGAGCTCGCGGTCGTCGGCGTCGTCGGCGACGGCGAGACCGCGGCGTTCCCGGTCACCGAGACGGTCCACCGGGAGGAGATCCTGCGCGAGACGGTCGTGCCCGCCCGGGCGGACGACGCGGTGCGGGCCCGCGCCCGGGACGTCGCCGCCGACGTCCTCGACCTGCTGGAGGGCCGGGGGGTCTACGGCATCGAACTGTTCGAGACCCCCGAGGGCGAGGTGCTGGTCAACGAGGTGGCGCCGCGCCCGCACAACTCCGGCCACTGGACCATCGAGGGCGCGGTCGCCTCGCAGTTCGAACAGCACGCCCGGGCGGTCCTGGGATGGCCGCTGGGGGCGACCGAGCGCCGCGGCGCGACGGTGACGGCGAACGTCCTGGGCGACGTGGACGAGCCGCGGCCCGCGCGCCTGCGGGGCGTCGAACGGGTCCTGGCCGACGACGCACACCTCCACTGGTACGGCAAGCGGGAGGCCCGGCCGCTCCGCAAGATGGGCCACCTGACGGTCGTCGGCGACGACGCCGAGCGGGCGGGACTCGTCGACCGCGCCCGCGACCTGCGCGACCGGCTGACGTTCCGCGACGACGCGGACGCGGCCGACGGGGGTGACCGCGCGTGACGACGGTTCGGGAGATCATCGACGACCTGCGGGCACAGGCCGATCGGGAGTCCGACCCGGCCGGGACGCCCGACGTCGGGATCATCATGGGATCGGACTCGGATCTCGACGTGATGGCGGGCGCCCACGAGGCGCTCGACGCCCTCGGCTTCGCCGAGCAGACCGACTACGACGACCCGCCGGCGGGCCGGTTCAGCTACGAGACGTACGTGGTGTCGGCCCACCGGACCCCGGACCTGATGTACGCGTACGCGGAGACGGCGGCCGACCGGGGGCTGGCGGTCGTGATCGCCGGCGCCGGCGGGAAGTCCGCGGACCTCCCGAACATGACCGCGAGCGTCGCCTACCCGCTCCCGGTGATCGGCGTCCCCGTACAGGAGAAGTCCGTCGACAGCGTGGTGGGGATGCCGACCGGGGCGCCCATCGTCGCGGTCGACGCCGGGAAGTCGTACAACGCGGCGCTCTCCGCGGTCCAGATCCTCGCGCGCGTCCACCCGGAACTCGCCGACCGCCTCGACGACCTCCGCGACGAGCGCCGGGCGGGCGTCGCGGAGGTGTCCGAGGCGCTCCACGACCGCGGCCTCGCGGGGTTCCGCGAGTGGAGCCGGGACCGCGAGACGTAGGCGACGGCCGACACGGTAGGCCCGCCGGATCCGGTCGCCTCGGCGGGTTCGGGGCCTGAGGGCGCCGATTCCGGGACGGGTCGGAGAATCAACGCTTATGAGGGTGCGTTTCTAACCGCCGGCTACTGAGGAGACCACCGCATGCACCAATGGATAGCGATCGGCGCGTTGGGGCTCGTCGCCATCGGCATCCCGCTCGGGATGATGGCGGTCTCGGCGATCATGCGCCCGACCGTGCCGGAGCAAGGAAAGAGCGCCACGTACGAGAGCGGCGAGATCCCGACGGGGACGGCGCTGGTCCAGTTCAACATCCAGTACTACATGGTCGCGCTGCTGTTCGTCGTCTTCGACGTGGAGACCGTGCTCATCTTCCCGTGGACCGTCATCTACCGGTCCGCGCTGGCGGATGGCGCGAGCCTGGCGGCGGTGCTGGCCCCGATGCTGGTGTTCATCGGCGTCCTCGTCGTGGGCCTCGTCTGGGCGTGGCGCAACGGCGCCGTGGAGTGGGTCAAGAGCCCGCGCGCGAACCGGCGCAAGACGGAGAGAACCTGACACATGAGTAGCGAAACCAACGACGCGTTCGTCACCGACCCATCCGAGGTAGGCACCGAAACCCGCGACGCCCGCGTCTCGGGCGCCGACGACCGGTTCAACTCCAAACTGCGCGAGGCCTTTGGCTCCTCGCCGTTCATCCTCACCAAGTTCGACCAGTTCATGAACTGGGTCCGGGGGTCGTCGATGTTCATGCTGCAGTTCGGCATCGCCTGCTGCAGCATCGAGATGATGCACA
>JBDGSZ010000086.1:0-15365 GCA_042217265.1 Haloferacaceae archaeon | reverse complement strand
TGTTCTTCGGGTGGCCAACAGCTATCGTACCGACACCTCGGTCAGCACACTGCTCCACGATGTCTTTCGAGAGAGCATGCAAGAAGTGGTCTTGTCGCCGGGATTTCTTTTGTCTCACCCAGTCTGCGTGGTCGCTTGGACCATTTTCACCTTCGGTGTCGTATTCCTGCTGGCGGAAGTAGTGGGCGTCTTCTTTCAGGGCATTGCCCGGATACAAGAGTGTCTCGTCACCGATAGAGACAGCCGCCGTATTGCAGATACCGAGATCAACACCTGCGGTTTGTTCGCCGGTTGGGTCGGGGTCTTCAATCCGCAGCTTGCAGACGAAGTGGAGTTCCCACTCCTCGCCAGTCCAGACAGCACGCACCGTCTGGACGCTCTCAACAGCGTCAAGCGTCTGGTCGTCTGTTTGGAGTGTATATTCACAGAGGATGTAGTCAGCAGCGTACCGCGATGTTTTCATGTTCGTCCCTTTCGAGAGACGCACACGATTGTACCGGGTATCGAGTTTGAAGCCCTGGTTTTTCCACGTCACCGTCGAGCGTGGATGGTCGTCGCCATGTTTGCGGTAGCCGGGCGGGTTCGCGTCTGGGTCGTCCTGTTCGTACCACGATTCGAACGCTTCACCGAGTTCCTGAAGAACTCGTTGACTGGATTGGGAGTGCAAATCCGCGTAGCGGTCGTGGCTTTTGAGGTACGAACACAGGTCGTCGGCGTCTGGGATGTGGCCAATAGCGTCCCAGACCCGCTGAATCGTCCACCGCCCGACGTTCCACAATTTCGACGCGGCGAAGCCATGCGAATCGAGGTCGTCAGAGACTTGCGAGTGGTTGGTGAGACTCGCTTTGAGCGTCCGAGTGACGACCTGATTCGACACACGTAAGCATAGTATTTTCAGTTATATAAATATTTGATATCTCGGCTTGGAATATCCAGTCGGAGTGACGAGCGGGGATAGATTCCCAGTTGTCGGCTTCATCCACACCCGTAAACGGGTGGGCTTTCGCCTCGAACCGCTGTAACGGGGCCGCCGGACGGCCGTCCCGACTCGGAGGCGTCGGCCCCGCCGGTCGCTCGGGCCTCCGTCGTCCCTGCGGGCACGGGACGCGACCTTCCCCGAACAGTGACGGGACACGGTTCAGGGTTTCCCGACGACAAGCCCGCGCCACGCCGATGCAGCGGAGCACGCACGACGTCGTGGTCGTCGGCTGTGGGATGGCAGGACTGGCGGCGGGCCTCCGGGCGGCGGAGCTCGGGCGGTCCGTCGCGGTGCTGGAGAAGTCACCGGCGGAACGCCGCGGCGGGCACACCCGGTTCGCCGAGTCGTTCCGGGTCCCCACGGCGGACGTCGACGTCGACGTCGACGCCGAGTTCGACGTCGGGGACTACACGACCGCCGACTTCTACTCCGACATCGCCACCGTGACGAACTACCGGACCGACGAGGCCCTGGCGAAGCGCGTGGCCGACGGTGCGGTCGAGACCTTCGAGTGGCTGACGGAGCGCGGCATCGAGTGGGAGTACCGGGCGCCCCATCCCGGGTACACGGCCGGTCGTGTCTGGATCGACGGCGCGGAGCTGGTCGACGAGCTCGTCGCCATGGTCGAGGCGGAGGGCGGCGAGGTGGTCTACGACGCCGAGGCGCGGGGGCTGTGTCGCGACGACGCGGGGAAGGTGACCGGCGTCGAGGCCCGGGTCGACGGCGAGCGGACCCGCTTCGACGGCGACGCGGTGGTCCTGGCGGCGGGTGACTACGGATCGAGCACGGAGCGTCGCACCCGCTACTACGGTCCGGGGTACGGGGAGATGAAGGTGCGCGGGAGCCGGTACAACACCGGCGAGGCGATCGACGCCGCCGTCGACATCGGCGCGAAGACGGCGGGAGAGTGGGGCGACGCCCACATGGCCGTCATCGACGTCGCCTCGCCGGACGTCGAAGGGGGAATCACCCGCATCGACGGCTACCAGTACGGCGTGCTCCTCAACCACGACGGCGAGCGGTTCGTCGACGAGGGCGAGGACGCCAGAGCACACACGTACGCGAAGTTCGGTCGGCGGATCTTCGAGCAACCGTACCACGAGGCGTTCATCGTCGTGGACTCGAAGACGGTCGACGACGTCGCCCACATGGGACCGTCCCGCCCCGTCACGGCGGACAGCCTCGAGGCGCTCATCCGCCGACTCGATATCGAGCGCGTCGACCGGGCGGTCGAGACCCTCGAGTCGTTCAACGCGGCCTGCGATCCCGGCGCGTACGACCCGGACGTCCTCGACGGGAACGCGACCGAGGGGATCGACCCGCCGAAGTCCAACTGGGCGCTCCCGATCGACGATCCGCCCTTCACCGGCTATCCCGTGACCGGGGGGATGACGTTCGGTTTCGGCGGCGTCGCGATCACGCCCGACGCCAGGGTGCTCGACACCCGCGACGAGCCGTTGCCGGGACTGTTCGCCGCCGGTAACGCCACCGGCGGCCTCTTCTATGACAACTATCCCGGCGGCACCGGGCTGACCAACGCCGCCGTGTTCGGCCGGGTGGCCGCTGAAAGCGCGGTCGAGTACCTCGAAGCCGAGCGATCCGACTGACCGCCGGGACCGTCCGGGGGGCCGACTCCATCCCGGCGCCGACCGGCCGGAGGGAAGGCCCTGAACGCGGCGACGTTCCGGCCCTGCCGCCGCCGTCCGTTTCGGAGTGGGGTCGGTCGACCCCCTGGAGACCGGCAATATCAGATAAGATAATCGGCGGAGGAATTTGAAATAGGTGGTGTGCTTGGTGTGGATAGGGAGCGGACGGGAGGACCGATGGCACCGGAATCAGCAAGCCCGACCGTGTTGCTCGTCGACGACGAGACCGAACTCCTGGATCTCTACTCCACGTGGCTGGAGGGGTGGTGTACGGTTCGGACCGCCGTCAACGGCGAGACGGCGTTAGAGCGGGCCGACGACGACGTGGACGTGGCGTTTCTGGACCGGCAGATGCCCGGCCGCTCCGGGGAGGAGGTCCTCCGGGAGTTCGACCGCCGGGGGTACGACTTCCGGGTCGCGATGCTCACCGCGATCGAACCCGAGGCCGACATCGTCGACATGCCGTTCGACGACTACCTCGTCAAGCCGGTCGACGCCGACGACCTCAGGGCCGTGACGGACGTGTTGCTGCAGCGGGCGTCGTACGAGGAGAAGAGCCAGCGGCTCTTCGCGCTCGCCTCGAAGAAGGCGGCCCTGGAGGCGTCGGACAGCGTCGACCACGAGGACAGCCCGGAGTACCGGCAGCTGACAGACCGGCTCGAACGCCTGCGCGCCGAGGTCGATGAGACCATCGGCGACCTCATCGAGCACGACTACAGCGTGGCGTTCGCCGAGATCGAGGCCTGAGCCGGGTCGACGCGACCGGTCGCCGGGGAACGCCGAGCCGGGCGACGGGGTCCGCGATGGCCCGCGCCGGACCCCGTCGAGTCGCGCGGTCACTCGACGGGCTCGCCGGCGGTGCCCGTTATCGTCACCGGCCTGTCGGCGTGGAGCAGCACCTCCTGGCTGACGCTCCCGAACAGGACCGAGCCGAGTTGCGACCGCTTCCGGCCCCCGAGGACGACGAGGTCGGCGTCGGTCGCCTCGGCCGTCCGCAGTATCGCCTCGACCGGGTCGCCCGGGACACACTCGCCCTCGACCTCGACGCCGCGGTCGCAGAGGAAGTCGATCGCCGTCCGCCCCGCGGGGATCTGCTCTATCGACGTCCGCTCCGCCTCCCCGCCGTAGTCGACCGGGAAGTCCCAGGTCCCGCTCCGTACGGACTCGCTGCGCTCCGTCGGCTTGCCGTGCGGACGGTCGGTGAACACGTGGAGCAGCGAGGCCCGAACCGATGCCGACGCGTCCGGCAGGCCGGCGACGGCCCGCACCTGTGCGAGCGTGCGGTCCTCGTCGTGGTCGATGGGGATCAGAACCCGATACATGCGCGCGGGTACGCCCGCCCCGGCAATAATGTCACGGTCGAACGTGATAGTTTCGGAGGCAGGGGACCTCGACCCGAACATTCATTCCTAGCGGCCCGTCCTGTACGGTGGATGGACGACCGCCGCGACGACGGGTCGGACGGGAGCGGGCGGGGAACCCCGAACGGCGCGGAGGGGCGGGTGTCGGGGGACGCGCTGCCGGAACGGGAGCCGGGTCAGTCGGATCGGGAGGCGTGGTACGAGAACCGCTCCGGGAGGGGGCCACGCCCCTGGGAACTCGCGACGGGCGACGCCGAGACGCCGTCGGTGCGGGAGTACCTGCGCCGCCAGCGCGAGGAGGGGATGTCGCGGCGTGACCTCGCGCTCACCGTCGCCGGGACGCTGTTGCTCGTGCTCGTGCCCGCGGCGCTCGTCGGCAGCATCCTCACGCTCTTCGTCTTCTCGCTCGTCGACGATCCCCTGCTGTGGTGGATCGGGCTGACGGGGGCGGTCCTGGTCCTGATGCTCGCGGCGAGCGAACTGTCCTGATTCCCCAACCGAGTCGAAACATTTAGGCGCCGGAGCGCCGACGACAACGTATGAGCAGCGGCCAGAACAGCGGCGGGCTGATGTCCAGCGCGGGACTGGTCCGGTACTTCGACGCCGAGGACCGCAACGCGATCCGCATCGATCCCAAGACGGTCGTCGCCTTCGGCGTCCTGTTCGGCATCGGCGTCCAGATCCTGAACGCCGTCTCCCTCTGAGAGCGAGCCCCTTTTCTCCGTTCGACGCCAATCCGGAAACGGAATGAGGATCGGTGTCGTCGCCGTCCAGGGTGACGTCTCGGAGCACGCCGCCGCCGTCGAGCGCGCCGCCGCCGAGGTCGGCGAGGCGGTCGAGGTCGTCGGGATCCGCGACGCGGGCGTCGTGCCCGACTGTGACGCCCTCCTGCTCCCGGGCGGGGAGTCGACGACGATCTCCCGCCTGCTCGCGAGCGAGGGCATCGACGGGGAGATCGTCGACCACGTCGAGGCGGGCAACCCCGTCCTCGCCACCTGTGCCGGCCTCATCGTCGCGTCGCGGGACGCGAACGATGACCGGGTGGGGACGCTCGGCGTCGTCGACGCGACGGTCGACCGGAACGCCTTCGGGCGGCAGAAGGACAGCTTCGAGGCGCCACTCGACGTGGCGGGCCTCGACGAGCCGTTCCACGCCGTTTTCATCCGGGCGCCGCGGATCGCCGAGGTGGGCGACGCCGAGGTCCTCGCGACTTGGGAGGGCGCCCCGGTCGCCGTCCGCGACGGGCCGGTCGTCGGTACCGCGTTCCACCCCGAGCTGACGGACGACACCCGGCTCCACCGGCTGGCGCTTTTCGACCGCGCCGCGACCGACGCCTGACCGACAGCGTTTCGGCCCGGCGGGTCGTCCCGGCGGACATGACCGGAGACGAGGCCGACGCGTCGGGCGAGCCCGTTCTGGACGCCCTCTTTGCCACCATCGAACAGCGCAAGGCCGACCTGCCCGAGGGGTCGTACACGGCCTCGCTGTTCACCCACGAGAAGGGCGAGAACGCGGTGCTGGAGAAGGTCGGCGAGGAGACGACGGAGGTCGTCCTCGCGGCGAAGGACGACGACCGGGACGCGCTGGTCGCCGAGTCCGCCGACCTCGTCTATCACCTGCTGGTCCTCCTCGCGATGAACGACCTGACCGTCGAGGACCTCCGGGACGAGCTCGCCGACCGGTTCTGACGGCCGTCCGACGAACGAAGCGATCGAGGGACGTCGACCGGGGCGGGAGTCCGCGACTACCGGAACCGGACGCCCAGGTCGTGCATCCCCTCGTTGTACCGTGCGACGTTGATGAGCAGCGGCGTCAGGGCCTCGATCTCCGCGGCGTTGGCTATCGGGCCGGCGTCGAGCGGCCGGAGTCCGTCGACGTCGGCCGCCAGGTCGCGCACCGTCGCCTTCGCGTCGGGGTCGTCGCCGACGAGGAGCGTGTCGATCCCGAGGTCGGCGTCGAGGTCGGCGAGCCGACCCGCGGCGAGGTTGTGGAAGGCGCCGACGACGGGCACGTCGTCCGGCGCGGCCTCCGCCGCGACCCGGGTGACGCTCCCCGCACCCGGCCGGTGGTAGTGGAAGCCGTCCTCGTCGCGCTTGAGACCGGCGGCGGGCGAGACCAACACGTCGCCGGGCGCGAGCGCCCCGGCCACCGTCTCCACCGTGTCGCCGACGTGGTAGGGCGGCACCGAGAGGACCACGACCGACGCCCGCTCGGCCGCGGCGGCGTTGCCCAGTCCCTCGATGCTCGCCTCGATCCCGCGGTCCGCGAGCGTCTCGGCGTACTCCGCGGCCTTCGCCCGTGCCTTCTCGGGGTCGCGCGACCCGACGAGCAGGTCGTGGTCCGCGTCCCTGCCCCACCGGAGCGCGAGCCCCTCGCCGATGTCGCCGGTTCCCCCGAGCAGCGCTATCTCCATAGGGACGTCCGGGGGCGGTATCGGGGTAAGGCTTGCGTGACCGGCCGACTCGTCCGGAGGACGCCTTTACCCGGTCAACAGGTCCGCGAGCGCGTTTACGTCCCCGACGACCGCCGCCGCGCCTGCCTCGCGGAACTTCCGGCGGCCGTCCGCACCCGCGAGGCCCCCGGTCAGGACGCCGACCCCGTGGTACGTCCGGTCCGGGTCGGCCTCGCTCGCGGCCACCGCCGTCCGCACGTCGTCGAGGGTGTCGCCCGCGAACGCGACCGCCCCCGCACCCGTCCGGTCGGCCAGTTCGACCAGCCCGGCGGGGTCGGGCTTGCCGGGGAACGGCGAGTCCATCGTGATCCGGCGCTCGGGCGGGACGTCGAGGTCGGCGCGGGACAGGGCGATGTCGGCCTCCGCGGCGGGCCGCCCGGTCAGCACGCACACCGCGAACCGCTCGCGCAGCGACGCCGTCGTCTCCGGGTCGAGCAACACGGGCTCGTCGTGAACGCGTCCGGGCGCCTCGACGGGCGGGTCGCCGCCCTCCAGGTCGCGGTACAGGTCTGCCCCGAGGTACAGCGCCTGGAAGACCTCGCGCAGCCGGTCGGGGTTCCAGGCGTCGCGCACGCCGGGCCAGCCGTCGCCGAGAACGTCGGCGAGGACCGAGCGGGCGGCGTCGAGGCCACCCCCCTCCGCGGCGATCTCGGCCGCGAACCCCTCGACGTCGGCGCCGTACCCGCGCTCCCGGGCCAGCGCGTGGAGCGCCAGCGCGTCGGTCACCTCCCAGTCGTTGTTGAACCCGCCGGCGTCCTTCAGCGGCTGGACGGCGTCGCGGCCGTAGTCGGCGCCGTGGACCCGGGCGACCGTCTCGACGACCACCCGGCGGTACGAGTCGGCGACGTCGACCACCACGCCGTCGACGTCGAGCACGACCGTGTCGACGGCGAGCGTCTCCATGCGCCGAAGGGCGCGGGGCGCGCCGAAGTGTCTTGCGGAGCGGCGCGAGCGGTAGGGCGATCCGAGCCGCGAGCGCGGGACGGACGACGCGGGCGGCGGTACCGTCGACGCCGCCGCCCGGGCCGGGCGGCCGCGCCGTCTACCCCGGTCCGTCGGTCGCGCGGTAGAGCGTCCCGCCGGGAACCGTCTCGGGCGTCGCGGGGACGGCCGGCGGGTCGCCGCCGAGCGTCGTGAACAGCATGGCCGCGTCGACGGCCCGCGCGACGGTCAGGGTCGGCCGGTGGAGTTCGGGCGGCAGGCGCCGGGCGTAGACGGCGTCCGCGCCCGCGTAGGGTCCCGGGTCGCGGTCGGCGACGGCGGCCCGTTCGACGACGTCGTCGCGGGCGAAGCGTACGCCGTCCGGAGCGGGCACCGTCCGGCGGTCGACGGCGGTCACGTCGACGCCGGCTGCGGCCAGGGCCGCGGCGGCGTCCGGCCGCCCGCCGACGCCCACCTCGACGACGTGTTCCGCGGTCCGGAGGCGGTCGACGAGGGCGCCCGCCGTCGTGGGATTCGTCGGCACGTCGGGATATTTATTGGAGGTGGTCACTTAATGGCAGTCATGCTAGTGGACATCGTGCCCGTCGGGGAGGTCCCCGCGCCGGTCAAGCGCGAGGCCTCCGCAGCCCTCCGCTCCGTCTACGACGTGGAGGTGGCGGTCCACGACGACCGGGGCATCCCCGAGGGCGCGTTCGACCGCAGCCGGAACCAGTACCGGGCCGAGGAGTTCATCGAACTCGCCGGCCGGGTGGGGTCCGGCGAGAAGAACATCGCGATCACGGCCCAGGACCTCTACTACCGACGGCGGAACTACGTGTTCGGCCTGGCCTACCTCAACGGCAACGGCTCGGTCATCTCCACCTACCGCCTCCAGACGTCCTCCGACGGCGGCGTCTCGAACAAGCCCTCGAGCGAGGTGTTCTCCGACCGGGTGCGCAAGGAGGTCGTCCACGAGATCGGTCACACGCTGGGGCTGGAACACTGCGACAACGAGCGCTGTGTAATGAGTTTCTCTCCGACCGTCCGCGAGGTGGACGTGAAGGAGGAACACCTCTGTGGCTCCTGTAGCCGGATGGTCCGGTAGACGCCGATGGACCGCGTCGCCCCGTACCTCCTCCTTGGCACGGTCGAGGACGCGAACGACCGGGGCGCGCTCCGCCGGCACGGCGTCGACGCCGTCCTCCGGGTCAGCGCCCCGCCCGCCCGTCCGTACCCCGAGTTCGTCAGGGTCCAGGCCGCGCCGCTGGTCGACGGGAGCGACAACGCGTACGACGACTTCCGACACGCCGCCGACTCGCTGGCCCGCCTGCTGGAGGAGGGCTACACGACGCTCGTCCACTGTACCGCCGGCCGGTCGCGGAGCGCCGCCGTCGTCGCCGCCGTCCTCGCGGTCCAGCGGGACACCGACGTCGGGACGGCCCTCGGCCGCGTCGAGGTCAAGCGCGCCGTCGACCCGCACCCTCACCTCGTCGAGCAGGCCGAGCGGTACGTCGCGGAGCGGCGCCGGTAGGCCGGCGTCCGCCGGTCGACGGACAGTCGGCGTCGGCCGAACCCGGCTAGCCGCGGTCGCCGGTGTAGTAGTACTCGCCGGTCCGCTTTTGCTCCCGGTCGAGCTGGGACCCGGGTTTGTTGATGCGCGGCCGGCCGGTCCGCTCGTCGCGCCGGAAGGTCACGTCGAGGTCGGCGAGGAACTCGTTCATCCCGTCGCGCATCCCCTGGGGCTCCACGGCGTGCCCGCGCTCGGCGGGCTCGCCCTCGAAGACCAGCAGGCGGTCGGCCAGCAGGTCGATCATGTAGATGTCGTGATCGATCACCATCGCGGTCGCGTCGTTGTTCTCCGCGTACCGCCGGATGGCCGAGGTGGCCTGCACCCGCTGCTCGACGTCGAGGTGTGCCGAGGGCTCGTCGAGCAGGTAGAGGTCGGCGTCCCGCGAGAGCGTGGCTGCGATGGCGACCCGCTGGCGCTCCCCGCCCGAGAGGTCCGGGAGCTGCCGTTCCATGACCTCCTCGATCCCGAGCGGGCGGGCGATCTCGGTGTTCCAGAACGAGGTGCCGAAGTCGTCGGTGATCGAGGAGAGGAAGGCGTCGACGCGCATCGGCTGGTCGGCCTCCACGTACTGTGGCTTGTACGCGACCTCCAGCCGGAAGTCGAGGTCGCCGGCGTCGGGGGCGAGCGATCCGGCGAACAGCTTCGCCAGCGTCGACTTCCCGATGCCGTTCGGGCCGACGACGCCGAGCACCTCCCCCTCGTAGATCGTCCCGGGGTCGACGGTCAGCGAGAACTCCCCCTCGCCGTAGGACTTCTCCAGCGCCGGGTACTCGATCAGCGACGTCCCGCCGAACGACTCCCGCGGGGCGTGTTCCTCGAACGTGATCGCGTCCTGCCGGATGCGCATGTTCTCGTTGTCGAGGTAGCCCCCGAGGTACTCGTTGATCCCGTTGCGCGTCGACTTCGCGTCGGTGACGACGCCGAACGCGCCCGGGCGGCCGTAGGCGATGTGGAGGACGTCCGCGAGCAGGTCGAGCACCGCGAGGTCGTGTTCGACGACCAGCACCGAGCGGTCCGTGTCCTCGACCAGGTCGCGCACCAGGCGGGCGGCGACCACCCGCTGGCCCACGTCGAGGTAGGGGGTGATCTCGTCGAGGAAGTAGAAGTCGGCGTCGCGGGCGAGCGTCGCCGCCAGCGCGACCCGCTGGAGCTCCCCGCCCGAGAGGCTGTCGATGGGCTGGTCGAGCACCGGGCGGATGGAGAGGCGGTCGGCGAGGTCCTCGAGGACGCCGCGCTCGTCTGTCCGCTCCAGGAGCGCCCGGGTGTTCCCGTCGAATCGGTCGGGGATGCGGTCGACGTACTGTGGCTTGCGGGCGACGTCGACCCCGCCGTCGCGCACCTGGCGCAGGTAGTTCTGGAGCGCCGTCCCGCGGTAGCGCTCCAGGACCCGCTCCCAGTCCGGTTCGGCGGACGTCTCGCCGAGGTTCGGGACGTACTCCCCCGCGAGCGCCCGCACGGCGGTCGTCTTCCCGATTCCGTTGGGGCCGAGCAGCCCCGTCACCCGCCCGGGCTCCGGAACCGGCAGCCCGTAGAGCGCGAAGGCGTTCTCGCCGTAGCGGTGGACCGGTTCCTCGTCGAGCTCCGTCGGGAGGTTGATGATCTCGATGGCGTCGAACGGGCACTTCTCGACGCAGATGCCACACGACTCGCCCAGACAGATCTCCTCGCTGATCCAGATCTGGTCGGGGTCGCCCGCGTACTCCTCGCCCTCCTCGTAGTGGTCGTCGCGGACGACGATGCAGTCCTTGCCGGTGCGGTTGGGCGGGCAGAAGTTGGCACACTCGTAGTTACACCGGTCGGGCTGACACCTGTCGAGGTCGACGACCGCGATGCTGTCGTCCGCCATGCGCTACAGGGAGACGCCGGCGGTCAGCATGATGGTGAACGTGATGAACCAGAGCGTGAAGGTCATGAAGGCGACGTAGAGGTTGTCCTTCACGCCGAAGTCGGCGACGTCGATGCCCACGGCCCGGTAGAGCGGGAACTGGACGAGCAGGAACCCCGCGAGGACGACCAGCGACCGCGTGTCGGCGGCGGCCGCCTCCGTGGTGCCGACGACGACGCCCGAGACGAGGGCGGCGGCGATGCCGGCGAGGCACGCGACGGTGGTGACCGTCACGCCCCGGAGGTGGTCCGAGAGCCCCGCCTGCGATTCCGTAGCCATACCCGCAGTCGAGCGCCGAGGGGCAAAAGGTGTTCGTTCCCGTCGCGTGCGGTCCGTCCGACCGCCCGACGGGTCATCGGCCCGCCGGCGTCGGTCCCCCGACGGAACCCGGCCCCCGGCGCCGTCCGCGACCCGAACGCCGCCGCGACTCCTCAATCTTTATTGCCGTGGCACGACACCGCTTGGGCGATGGCCGACACCGACGAGGAGACCCTCGACGATCTGCCCCCCAGCGCGAAACTCGTCTTCAAGGTGCTGGAATACGACGGCCCCCTGACCCAGAAGGGGATCGTTCAGGAGTCGATGCTCTCGGCACGGACCGTCCGGTACGCGCTCGAACGGCTGGAGGACATCGGCGTCGTCGACGAGGACGTCTACTTCGCCGACGCCAGGCAGAACCTCTACCAGCTGACCGACCCCGTCGAGGGCGACGGCGGCATCGAGACCGACGAGGCGGAGGAGGCCGACGAGGCCGCCTGCGCCGAGTGCGACTGATCCCCGGCTTCGTCGATCGCCCCGGTTTTCTCGTGCACGCGGCGGACAGCCCCGAGACCGGCACCGGCGCGCCGCTCCCGGCCGCCGACGCGGCCGTCAGGCGGGGACGACGGTGATCCGCCGCTTGCGGTCGATCGCCTCCTCCAGTTCGTCGGCGATGGCGCTCCCGCGGGAGACCTGGATCTCGCCCCCGCGGCCGACCGTCGCGGTGAAGAGGTACTCGCCGTCGGCCCGCACCTCGACGGTCTCGCCGACGTGCTCGTCGAGGTCGATGACGACGTGCCGGGAGGTGACCTCCGGTTCGACGACGACCCCCTCGTTCGACGCGCCGGACGACGATCCCCCGGGGCCGGCGCCGCCCGTCGGGGCGCCAGCGCCGCCCCGGTCGGGGCGCTCCTCGTGGGTCCGCACGTCGATGTCGATGCCCAGTCGGTCCTCGATGTCGCCGATGCGGCCCCCGCCCTTGCCGATCACGTAGGAGATGTCGTCCTCGTCGACGTAGACCACGGCGCGGTCGCTCCCTTGAAGTTCGACCGCAACGCGGCCCCGGGCGACGGACTTGATCTCCCGCTCGATCTCCTGGCGGGCGAGGCGGTCGACCCCGGACTCGTCGTCCCCCTCCTCGAGCGGGACGGTGACGACCTGACGGTTGAACGTGTAGATCTCGTAGACCGGGCGGCCGGTCTCGAAGTCCTTGACCTGGATGACCGGACGGGCGAGGTCCTCGGCGGTGAGCCCCTCGGGCACCTTCACCTCGGTGGTCACGTCGTAGACGGTGTGGACCTCGCCGGCCTCGATGTAGACGACGGTGTCGACGACCTGTGGGATCATCCCGAGTTCGACCCGGCCGACGAGCCGCTGGAGGGCGTCGATGGCGCGCGTGGCGTGGACGACGCCGACCATCCCGACGCCCGCCAGCCGCATGTCGGCGAACACCTCGAAGTCGTGGGTCTTGCGCACCTCGTCGTAGATGGTGTAGTCGGGTCGGACCATCAGCAGGGAGTCGGCGGTCGCGGCCATGTCTCCGCTCAGGGCCGTGTACTGGGTGATCTCCGACCCGACCTGGAGGTCGCGTGGTTTCTCCATCGTCTTCACCGCGAAGTCGCTGGCGGAGAGGTGTTCGGCGACCGCCTGGGCGAACGTCGACTTGCCGGCCCCGGGCGCGCCCGAGATGAGCACGCCGCGCTGGCGCTCCGCGATGCGCTCTTTCAGCTCCGCGGCGTACCGGTAGTCGTCGATGTCGGTCTCCGCGACCGGCCGGACAGCGGTGATCTCGTGGGCGTCGGCGAAGGGCGGCCGGGCGAGGGCGATCCGGTAGGCACGGAACTGGACGATGGTCATCCCGGGCTCGTCGAGTTCGATGAACCCGTCGGGGCTGGCCCGGGCCGTCTCCTCCACGTCGTGGGCCCACTCGCGGAGCTGCTCCTCGGTCGAGGACTCCTCCCGGATGTGCTCGTAGTGCATGTCCCCGATCTCCCCCCGCTTCGCCTTCGGCCGGGCGCCCGTCCGGAGGTGAACGCTCATCGTCTCGTCGTCGAAGAAGGATTCGATCTCCAGGTGCTCCGCGTCGCGGCCGCGCGGTTCGACGTAGTCGACGGCGATGCCCTTCGCGCGGGCGACCTCGGCCTGGACCACGTCGCTGGTCAGGAGGCGGGCGTCGCGGTCCTCCGCGAGATCGCGGATGAGGGCGTCGATCTCGCCCTCGGCGGCTGCGCCGCGTTCCGACGAGGCGGCGCGACGGCCGACGTACTCGACGGCGATGCGCCCCTCGTCGGCGAAGCCGGCGAGGCGCTGGAGCTCCTCAAGCCCCTCCCAGCCGCTGTCGCGGCCGGCGTTGGCCTGTGACTCCAGCTCGCCGACCACCGCCTCCGGGACGGACACGGTCGCGTCGGCGTACTCGCCGGACTCGACGCGCTCGGAGATCCGGCCGTCGATGACCGCGCTCGTGTCCGGAACGACGTTCATGGACCGTCCTGGGGCCGGGAGCCGTATAAGCGGATTGAAGCGCCCCCCGTCCCGGCCGGCGGGGCCGCCGTCACAACCGCTATGCCGGGCGCCCCCCTCGCCGGCGACATGGACGACGCGGACGGCGAGGTCGTCGACCTGACCCGGCGCCTCGCGGCCATCCCGAGCCACGAGGACGAGACAGCCGCGGGCGACGCCATCTTGGAGTGGCTCCGTGCTGAGACCGACGCCGACGTGACCCGCGACGCGCACGGCAACGTCGTCGCACGGCGGCGTCCGGGCGGCGGGGACGCGGCCGGCGGCCGGTCGGTCGCGCTGGTCGGCCACCACGACGTCGTGCCCCCTGCGGACCGCCAGACCGATGGGGACGGGTACGTGGTCGCGGAGCGCGACGGCCGGCTGTACGGCCGTGGGACTGCGGACATGAAGGGCGCGGTGGCGGCGGCGATGGTCGCCTTCCGGGACGCCGACCTCGACGGCGACGGCGCGGGTGGCGACGGTGCGGGCGGCGACGGCGCGGGTGGCGACGGTGCGGGCGACGTCGCGGCCGACGAGCTCGTCCTCGCCTCGTTCGTCGGCGAGGAGGCCGGCGGCGAGGGCGCACGGGCGGCCATCGCGGACGGGTTCGCGCCCGACTACGCGGTGGTCGGCGAGGGGTCGACGAACTACTCCGGCGACGACGTGACCGACGTGGCCGTCGCGCACAAGGGTCGGCGGGGATCGACGGTCACGGCGACCGGGCGGGCGGTCCACGCCAGCGAGGTGGAGAAGGGCGAGAACGCCGTCTACCGGGCCTGCGACGCCGTCGACGTGATCCGGAACGTCGAGTTCCCGCGGACGGAGGTGCTCGGCCACGCGATGGCGGGGAGCGTCGCCGTCACCGGGATCGAGGGCGGGTCGGCGTGGAACGTCGTCCCCGAGCGGTGCGAGATCACCGTCGACGAGCGGACGGTGCCGGGCGAGCGGGCGCCGCTCTCGCGGGTCGAGGCGGTCGAGGGCGTCGAGTGGACCGTCGACCAGAACCTGCCGCCGATGGCCTGCTCCGACGCCGCGTTCGCGGACGCCGTCCTCGCCGCCGCCGACGCGGCCCAGGCGGCGACCCCCGAGCACGTCGTCAAGCCCCACGCGACCGACGCGGGGTGGCTGGCCGACGCGGGGACCGCCTGCGTGGTGTGTGGGGCCGCCGAACCCGGCGAGGCCCACACCGACGACGAGTCCGTCTCGATCGACGTGCTGGCGCGGTGCTACCGGGTCTACCGGGCGATCGCCGAGCGGACGGTGGGCAGCGGCGCGGGCCATTCAAGACCGTCGAACCGCAACCACGGGTGATGACCTCGAAGCCAGCGGCCGACGCGGGGGGCGACGGGGCTCCCGAGGCGTACCGGGACCTCGTCGAGCGCGTGCGTCGCATCGGGAACGTCGGGAACGCCGCCGGGTTGCTCTCGTGGGACCAGCAGGTGATGATGCCCGAGGGCGGGACGCCGGCGCGGTCACAGCAACTCTCGGCGCTCTCGGCGGTGAAACACGACCTGCTGACCGACGACACGCTCGGCGACCTGCTCGACGCCGTCGAGGGCGAGGTGACCGGCGAGCGGGCCGCGCTCGTCCGGGAGGTCCGCCGCGACCGCGAGCGGGCGGTCCGGGTCCCGACCGACCTCGTCGAGCGGATCTCGACGGCGTCCTCGGAGGCGCTGCCGGCGTGGCGCGAGGCCAAGGCCGAGGCGGACTTCGACGCCTTCGCACCCCACCTCCGGGAGCTCGTCGACCTGAAGCGGGCGTACGCCGAGCACGTCGACCCCGACCGCGACCCCT
>JBDGSZ010000020.1:0-15854 GCA_042217265.1 Haloferacaceae archaeon | reverse complement strand
AGCGCACGGGCGAGGGCGAGTACGTCGAGGTCGGGATGTTCGACGCCGTCTACCCGACGCTCGCCTCCCCCGTGGCGGCGTGGGTCCAGGAGCGGGACGCCCCGCCCCGCACCGGCAACCGCCACTCGGGGCTCGGCATCGCCCCGTACAACGTCTACGACGTCACCGACGGCCACGTGGCCGTCATCTGCATCTCGGACCGCCACTGGGCGGCGCTCTGCGAACTGATGGGCCGCGAGGACCTCCTCGACGAGGCGCGCCTGGGGACGAAGGCCCGCCGCGCCGAGCACATGGACGAGGTCGACGGCTACGTCCGGGACTGGCTCGACGGGCGGACCCGCGACGACGCGGTGGCAGCCCTCCTCGACGCGGGCGTGCCGGCCGCGCCGGTCAAGGGCGTTGACGAACTCGTCGACGACCCGCACCTCCGCCACCGCGACATGGTACGCCGCCTCCCCAACCGGGGCGAGGGCCGGTCCGAGGTTCCCGTCCCCGGGATGCCGATCAAGTTCTCCGGCTCCGACCCGCCCGCGCCCGAGGCCGCGCCGCGATGTGGCGAGGACACGGCGGCGGTCCTCGCCGACCTCCTGGGGTACGGCCGCGACGACGTCGAGCGACTGCGCGACGCCGACGCCATCTGAGAGCCGTCCCGCCCTCTGAATCCGATCTTTTCGGAGCTGATAACGTCCGGGTCCGGGTCCCGTCCGGCTTTTACACCGGCTGAAAACCGGCGTGTGGTATTTTATCCCCGGAGCGCGTACGTCCGGTCGCCGCGCGGGTTACGGGTGCCGCGACGACGTGCGGCGTGTCCGCGGTGGTGTCGTGCCCCGCGCCACCGTGGGCCGTTTTCGTCGGCGATACGTCCACAGCCGACGGCCCGCCCAGGACCGCGGGCGCTATCGGACCGGGTTCTCCGGGCCGCGGCCGAGGTACTCGGCGAGGAATGCGCGCACGACCTCCGGGTCGTACTCGTCCATCCGGAGCAGGTGTCGCCACGCGGTCAGGACGTACGGCGCCTCCGGGTCCTCGCGGGCGTGGGGGACGACCACGACGCTCTTCCAGGTGCCCGTGTGTGCGTTCGCCCAGGCCCGCAGGCTCCCGCGCGCGGCGTCGGTCAGCGCCGCCGGGTCGTAGTAGATCACGACCGCGCCGTGTTCGAGCGTGTGGACGAGGTCGCCCATCGCCGGCGTCTCCTCGTAGAACCCCGCCTCGACGGTCCCCGAGTAGTGCGGTCCCGACGTCGGCGGGTAGGTGCCGTAGTCGACGTCCGTCCCCCGCTCGACGTGTCGGGTTCCCTCGGAGGGGAACGACCGGACATCGGCGAGCAGCGACCCCGTCCCCCGTTCCGGGAGGGGTTCCGACTCGATACCCCCGCCTCCGCCGCCCCCGCCGCCGAGACAGCCGGCCAGCGCGACGGCACCCGCTGCGAGCGTTCCCCGGCGAAGCACGGCCCGGCGCGACACGTCGGTCATCGGGTCCACCTCGGGCCCCGCTCGTTCAAACCTTCCGCTTCCCCGACCGACCGGTGGTTTCAGTCGCGATAATTTGCGCGGAACCGTTATTATCCGTCCCGGCGGACGTACGGGTGCAGGGTGGGAACCTGCGCCACTGCCGGCGACCGCCTTCGGGACGATCCCTCTCGCCCACGCCGGCCTCCTGTCATGGTTTGACCCCACTGCCGGGTGACCGGGGACGCGAGCGGACCGCGCGGCGCCCGTGACTCGCCTTCCCTCGCCATCCCCCGACTCCGACGACCCCTTTCGCCGCGCCCGGGTGCCCGACGTTCGCCGCGGGCAGAACCCCTATGGGCGTCGTTCACGTACCGACCCGCGATGCCACCGCACGCCACGGGAACGGCGGACGTCCTCGCCGACGAGGTCGTCGTCGACGTCGACGTCCACCTGACGGTTCCGGAGGAGGAACTCGCCGAGTACGCGGACCCGCCTCACGACGACTACCTTCGGGCGCCGAAGGTCCAGCTGAAATCGCCCGGGTGGGACCCGACGATGGGCGGCAAGATCGAGTCCCGGGACCTCCTCTCGGTTGACCAACTGGAGTCCGAACTCGTCGAGGGCATGGGCGTCGACCACCCCGTCCTCAACTCCTTCGTCAACCTCTCGCGGCTCTCGCAGGTCGACGCCGCCGTCGCCCTCCAGCGGGCCGCCAACGACCACCTCCTTGACCGGTTCCTCGACGACACGGACCACCGCGGGCTGATGTCGGTCCAGACACAGAAGCCCGAGGCGGCGGCCGAGGAGATCGACCGGGTCGGCGACGAGGACGGGATCGTCGGCGTGTTCCTCCCCTCGACGGGCCCGTCGCCGCCGCTCGGCGACCCCGAGTACGACGTGATGTACCGCGCGATGGAGGACCGCGGCCTCACGCCGGTCTTCCACGGCGCGACCAACAGCGGGTTCGACGTCGCCTTCCCCAAGCAGAACGCCGAGTTCAGGAAGTTCGTGGAGGCCCACGTCAACGCCCACCTCTGGAGCCAGACGATGACGCTCACCAGCACGCTGGCCCACGGCCTCCCCGAGAAGTTCCCGGACCTCGATCTCGTCTTTCTGGAGGCCGGCATCGCCTTCGTGCCCTACATGATGTGGCGGCTCAACAAGGAGTTCGCCATGCGGGGAAGCGAGGTGCCGCTGGCCGAGAAGCGCCCGGAGGAGTACGTCCGCGAGCGCTGTTACTTCGCCAGCCAGCCCCTGGGCGAGCCGATGGACCCCGACCACATGCGGACGATGATCGACCTGATCGGGACCGACTCGCTCCTCTTCGCCTCCGATTACCCCCACTGGGACTTCGATCATCCCGACGAGCTCGGCGCGTACCTCCGGGAGACGTTCGACGACGACGAGCGCGAGGCGGTGCTGTCGGGCAACGCGGGCGAGGCCTTCGACCTCGGGCTATGAGCGACGCCCCGAGCGACGACGGGAGCAACGACCGGAGCGACGGCGGGGGCGACAGCCGGAGCGACGGCGAGGAGTTCGTCGTCCCCGGGGCGACCGACCTCGCCCCCGGCGAGCGGGTCGTCGTCGAACTCGCCGGCGTGGAGGTCGGCGTCTTCCGGATCGAGGACGGGTACCGCGCCTATCCGAACTGGTGTCCCCACCAGGGCGGTCCCGTCTGCGAGGGGACCGCCGGCGGCACCGTCGAGGCGTCGTTCGACCGGGAGACCCTGGAGACGACGACCGAGTGGGTCCGCGAGGGCGAGGTGCTCAACTGTCCGTGGCACGGCTGGGAGTTCGACCTCGACGACGGCGCCTGCCTGTCCGGGCGGGCGGCCCGGTTGCCGGCCTACGACGTGCGCGTCGAGGACGGCGACGTGGTGGTGTCGCTGTAGGCCGAGGGGGTTCCGTCACTCGACCCGGTCGTACTCGGTCAACCCGTCGAACGAGCGCTCGCCGTCCCGCAGTTCCGCCAGGACCCCCGGCAGGTCCTCGACCGGCACCCGCCGCTGGTCGGTCGAGTCGCGCTCCCGGACGGTCACGGTGTCGTCCTCCAGGGTCCGGTGGTCGACGGTGACACAGAACGGCGTGCCAACCTCATCCTGCCGGCGGTACCGGCGGCCGATGGCTCCGGAGTCGTCGTACGCCGTCGCGAACCCGGCCTTCCGGAGCCGCCGTTCGACGTCGCCGGCGCGGTCGCCCATCCCGTCGCGGTCCATCAGCGGGAAGACGGCGACCGTCGTGGGCGCGACCTCGGGGTCGAACGCGAGGTAGACGCGCTCCTCGCCGTCGACCACGTCCTCGCGGTAGTTGTGATGGAGGAGCGTGTACACGAGGCGGTCGACGCCGAAGGAGGGCTCGACCACGTGAGGGTGGATGCGCTCGCCGCTCTCGGTCACCTCCTCGACGCCGAACCCGGTCGCCTCGACGGGCACCTCGTGGCGCTCCCCGTCGACCTCGACGGTCACCGCGTCGCCTTCAAAGGCGCCGGGGTCGCGCTCGACCAGCCGTTCGAGTTCGGCGGCGACCTCCGTCGCGGCGCCCCCGAACTCCGGCCCGAGTTCGCTCATGTCGGGGTCGACGGTGGCCCGCTCGACCGTCCGCGGCTCGTCGTACTGCTTGAAGAGGGTGAAGTCCTCGCCGGAGTGCTCGCCGTGCTTGCGGAGGTCGTAGTCCGAGCGGTAGGAGAACCCGGCGAGCTCGATCCAGTCGCCGTCGATCTCGGACTCGGCGTCCCAGCAGTCGCTGGCGTAGTGGGCCCGCTCGCCGGACATGTGCTGGCGGAACCGGAACCGGTCCATGTCGACGCCGATACGCTCGTACCAGCGCTTCGCGATCCCGAGGTAGTAGGCGATCCACTCGTCCCCGACGGGCCCCTCCTCGACCGCCTCCCGGACCGTCATCTCGACTGGTCCGCCGCCGTCCTCGTGCTGTGCCGGGGCCGAGTAGAGGCGGAGGCGGACGTCGCCGACCTCCGAGAGGTCCGGGCGGTCCTCCTCGGGGTCGATGAACAGATCGAGTTCGGCCTGCGTGAACTCCCGGGTTCGGATGATGGACCTTCGGGGGCTGATCTCGTTCCGGTAGGCGCGGCCGATCTGCCCGACGCCGAAGGGGAGTTGCCCGCGGGCGTACTCCTTGAGCTGCGGGAACTCGACAAAGATGCCTTGGACGGTCTCCGGGCGCAGGTAGCCCGGCGACGACGACCCCGGCCCGATGTTCGTCTCGAACATGAGGTTGAAGTCGTTGACCGGCTCGCCCGCGAGGGGCGTCCCGCAGGTCGGGCAGGCAACGTCGTTGTCCGCGACCAGGTCCTCGACCTCCGCGATCGGCAGCGCCTCGGCGTCCTCGACGTCGGTCGCGTCCTCGACGAGGTGGTCGGCGCGGTGGCTCTCGCCGCACTCGGGACACTCGACCAGCATGTCGTCGAACCCGTCGAGGTGCCCGGAGGCCTCGAAGACCGGTTCCGGCATCACCGTCGGCGCGTCGATCTCCTGGTGGCCCTCCTCGACCACGAACCGGTCGCGCCAGGCCCCCTCGACGTTGCACTTGAGCGGGGCGCCGTGCGGGCCGTACGTGTAGAACCCGGAGACGCCGCCGTACGCGTCGACGGAGCGGACGAAGAAGCCGCGGCGCTTGGCGAGCTCGACGAGTTTCTCCATTGTCGTGTCGGCGGTCATCGTTCGGTTGTAGTCATCGGTTGCTCTCCGCGCTCTCAGCGCCCGTCCGCCGGGCGGTCGCGCGCCCGTCACGACCGGATCGCGTCCGGCCCCGCGGGGCGGCCGCGTCGGCGCCCGGGAGGCGGCGACACGACCCCCTCGCGGGCGTCCATACCCTCTTGACCTCCATCCGTCGAAATAAGTCTCACGCTTCGGCCACCCGCCGTCGCGGGCCCGGAACCATCACGATCGTCCGTCTCTGTTCGGGGACCGCGCACACCCGGGCGATGTTCATGTGCCTCGGACCCCTATCAACTTGTGGTGAGCACCCGATACCCCTCCGGCTCGTCGCTCGTCTCGCTGCTGTCCCCGTCGGGGTCGGCAGTCGAAGCAACCGCCCTGGCCGCGCTCCTCGTGGCCATCGTCGGCTCGCTCGGCCGGGCGACCCTCCACTTCCTCTGACGCCCGCGCCCGCACGGCGCCCTCCCCGCCGGTCGTGCGGTCAGGCCGGGCCGGCGGCGCCCTCCTGTACCGCCCGCAGGTGGCCGAGGAACGACTCCGGCACCGCGACGTCGTCGGCGGTGACGAACTCGTCGCGGTCGATCGGCCGCATCACCTCGGCCCCGGCCAGGAGTTCGAACGGGACGCGGTTCGCCTCGGCCGCGGCGTCGGCGTCGACGGACACGCCGTAGACGGTGTAGCCGCCCGGCCCGTCGATCTCCTCGCCCGGGGTCAGGTCGCGCTTGGCCGCGGCGACCACCTCGGCCCGGTGGGCCCGCGGCGCGCCCGTCGGCCGCCCGTCCAGCGCGACGCTCGCGACGCTCACCGTCGTCTCGGGGGCGAAGTGATGCGGGCGGACGAACGCCTGGTACGCGCCGTCCTCCGTCGCCGTCACGTTGCGCCGCTGGCGGTAGTACTTCCGGAGCTGTCCGGACGCTGCGCGAGTGACGACGAAGACGCTGAACTCCCCGTCGGTCGGGGTCACGGCGTCGACGACCGGCGCCCGGGAGAGGACTCCGCCTTCCGACGCGGGGCGGAAGGTCGCGGGGAGTTCCGAACGCCCCGCTATCGGCTTGTTGACGCCCCCCTCGTCGACGTCGAACCCGAGGGCGTTCGCGGCCGCGACGGTCTCGACGGCGGCCTTCGTCCCGTCGGTGAACGAGTTGTACATCCGCGGATCAGGGTCGATGCCCTCGCCGAACGAGGGGACGTCGTAGCGCTCGACGGCGTCCTCGGGCGTGCCGTACCGCTCCGGTTCCGACGAGGACTTCCCGACGGCGACGACCTTGAGCCCCGCGGCCCCGGCCCACTCCCGGAGGCCGGCCATCAGCGCGGGCTGGTCGCCGTAGGCGAGGCTGTACGTCGCGCCCGACCGGTCGGCGAGGGCCGCGAGGAGCGGGCCACAGACGGCGTCCGTCTCGGCGGTGGCGTTGACGACGTCGGTGCCCGAGACGAGCGCCCGGAAGCAGTGTCGCGCCGCGGCGTCCGGATCCCCCGTCGCCTCGACGACGACGTCGACGGCGCCGTCGGCGTCGACGAGCGCCGTCCCGTCGCCGACGACGGCGCGTGCCCCCGCCGCGACGACCTCGGCGACGTCCGCGGGGCCCGACGGCGCCGCGAGGTCGGCCTCGTCGACGCCGGCCCGCAGGAGGGTGGTCCGCGCCTTCGCCGTCTCGACGTCCGCCAGGGCGGCCGTCTCCATCCCCCGCGTGGCCTCGACGGCGTGGACGAGCTGTGACCCGAAGATGCCGGCCCCGATCACGCCGACCCGGACCGGCTCCGACCGATCGCCGAGCCTGGTGGTGAGGTTCATTCCCGGGCGCGACGCGCCGAGGCACAAAGAGGTTGGCGTGGGGTCGGCCGCCGGAATCCAAGCTACATGCTCGTCACCGACGAACCGGATCCCATGGCCGACTCCGACGGGACGCGAGCGACGGTCCTCGTCGTCGACGACGAGCGGGCGGTCGCCGACGCCTGCTCCCTCCTCCTGCGCCAGGAGTACGACGTCCGCACCGCGTACGGGGGCAAGGAGGCGCTGGAGGCCGTCGACGACGACGTCGACGTCATGCTGCTGGACCGTCGGATGCCCGACATCTCGGGGGACGGGGTCCTCAACGAGCTCCGGGTCCGGGGGATCGACCGCGCGGTCATCATGCTCACCGCTGTCGAGCCGTCGCTCGCCGTGGCCGACATGGCGTTCGACGACTACCTCCGCAAACCCGTCGACAGGGCAACCTGTTCAAGTCCGTCGAGAACCAGCTCGAGACGGCCGCCGCCGACCACGAGGCGCTCAAGCGGTACGCCGCGGTCGCCTCGAAGATCGCCCTCCTAGAGGACGAGTATCACGAGTCCAAACTCGAGGAGTCCGAGGAGTACAGGGCGCTCCGGGACGAGGCCGAGCGGCTCCGCGACCGGCTCGAGGCGGAGATATCGGACCTCGACGAACGGCTCGCGTCGATCCGGGACGTGGATCGCGGGTCCGCGTGACCCCGCAGGTGGGTCAGGCGATGTTCCGGCTGGTGTCCACCGTGATCTCGTCGGTGAGCTCGATCTTGATCAGGTCGGTGAGCGCCCGCCCCGAGCGGAACTTCGGCACGGCGAGGTAGGTCTCGCGCGAGGCGCCGTCGATCTCGGCGTGGAGCTCGAGGACGATCTCGGCCATCGCTTCGGTGAGCCCGCGGTGTGCCGGCTCGTCGTCGTCCTCGTGGCAGTGGAAGACCGCGATGCTGCCGCTGTTCCGGAGGTGGATGAGCAGCCGGTTGAGGAACCGCTGGTACTCGTGGCGCTCGTACCCTTCGAGGATGTCCGCGGTGTCGACGATCACGTTCGCCCCCTCGGGCGCGTCGAGCGCCGCGTCGGAGGCGATCTCGAGGGCCGTGTCCGGGGGCGCGTAGGTGACCTGCACGTCGCCGACGTCCACGCTGACGGCGTCGAGCGTCCCGCGGACGAGCTGATCGTTTCGCGTCGTCGAGACGTAGACCGTCCGGCGCTGGGCGGCGATGGTGTACAACAGGAGCTCGCTCTGCATCGAGGACGGCGACTTGAACGCGACCAGGCTCCCGACCGGCACGCCCCCGTCGAGGTGGTCGTCGAGCGTCGCGACCCCCGTCGAGAGCCGCCGTCCGCCCACCGTTCGGCCGTCAGCCATCCCTTGACCGTGTGACAAGAACGAACATAAATGGTCGGACGGGGTTGGCTGCCGGTCGTCCACGTCGCGTTCGCCGAGGAGACCGGCAGATACGTCGCGACGCCGTCGGGATCGACGGTCGGCGCCGGTTCGTGGTGATGACAGCGATTCGATTAGTGCCCGGGGTGGGCTCCGAACCCACGATCTCCGCATGTCCCAGGCGTCGAGGCTCGGCGGGCCTCGCCGGGGCGGAGGCTTCCAAGGGCGTACCGCACCGAATCTCGATGACCCTATGAGTGCGGCGCTATGTCCAGCTAAGCCACCCGGGCGCACAACGGGGTAGCGCCAAGACGCTCTTGAAGCTTCCTATCTCTCCCGGTCGCCCCACGGATTTATGCTCCAGGGCCGGCGACTCGGCGCATGGACCTGCCCGAGGTCGTCCGGGAGGCCCTCGACGACGAGTCGGTGGCGGCTCACGTGTCCCTGGGGGGCAAGGACGTCCTGCTCGTCACGCCGAGTCGGACGCTCGTCTACCGCAGCGAGGGGCTCCTCTCCGACGAGACCGTCGCGGAGTACCCACACGGTGCCGAGCGGATCGAGGTCGCGCGCGGGCGTCGTAGCTCGACGGTCACGCTCGACTACGGCCTCGACGGCGAGCGGGAACTCGACCTGCCGACCGACCGCCTGGAGGACGCGCTCCACCCGGTGCTGGCCGGCGTGCTGAACAGCGCGGGCGTCACGGAGTCGGGCGAGGCGATCAAGGACACCTTCCTGTTCAACGAACTGACCGTCGTCATCACGAGCGAGCGGCTCGTCCGGCACGTCGGCGAGACCGTGTGGGACGGCGACTTCGAGGAGTACGGCTACGACGCCGTGACCGACCTCCGGTTCGAGGAGGGCGACGTCGCGACCGCCGTCATCCTCCGCCTAGAGACCGGCCAGGAGCGGTTCAAGGTGCCGAACGACCGCGCCAGGGCGTTCCGGGAGGGACTGGTCGACGCCGTCCTCGACCACCACGGCTACGAGACGCTGGGGGCGTTCCGGGAGGCGCGCACCCCGGACGAGGGGGAGGACGGCGCGGCGACGGTCGACTTCGGCGACGGCCCCGATCCGCTCACCGCCGATCCGCCCTCCGGCGGGCGCAAGGATTACGAGGACGCGGCGACCGAGTCGGTCCGCGACGAGGCGGCGGCGTCGACCGATCGGCCGGTCGACCGCGTCGAGTCCGGCGACCGGGGAGCGGTCGCGGATTCGGCCGACGGAGAGCCGGCGGACCCGGCCGTCGACGCGGACGATGGACCCGACGACGCCGCTTCGTCCCGCTCCGCGGACGACGCCGACCGGGCCGCGCCCGACTCGGCCTCGGGACCGGTACCCGAGGCCTCGCGGTCGCCCGAAGACCGGGAACTGGCGGCGGAGGTCGCAGCCCTCCGCGAGGCCGTCGAGGAGCAGACGGCGGCGCTCCGGGAGCAGGAGGACCGCATCGAGCAGCAGGCCGAGCGCATCGAGCGCCAGGCCGACCTGTTCGAGCAGCTGATCGACGAGCTCCGACGGGGCCGCTGATCCCGTTCGCGGCCGGACGGCTTTCGTCACTCGCGACCGCGCACCCGGCGCACGCATTCGGGGCCGAACGGTCCGAGCTCGCCGGATTCGAACCGCAGGAAGTGGCCCGTCGAGAGCCCCGCTCCGCACCGGCGACACTCGAACTCGCCGTCACGGCGGACGACCCCCGTCTCGGCCCGGGCGAAGCTCCCGCCCCGCCGCGTCCGGATCCGGGCGCCGTCCCGCTCGATGACGCCCCGCTTCTCGGCCGCGTCGAGTATCTCGCGGGTGAGCGCGGGGTCGGTCGTGACCGTCTCGATCCGGTCGACGACGTCCGCGAGCGCGAGCTCGTCGGCGCCAAGGTGGGCGAGCAGGTCGAGCGCGAGTTCGACCCGCTCGCCGCGGTCGAGCGCCGCCACCGGGGACCGGTCGCCGTCCCCGTCGTCTCCGTCGCTCACGGGGTCGGATAGGAGTCGGGGTGACAAGAGCGCGGCGCCACGGGCCGCGGAAAAGCGCGGCGCCCGGCCCCGCCATCGGCGTTCCCCGGACCACAAGCGGTTTGCCCGTCCCGGCGGTCTTGGCCCCATGGATCGACGGCGCGCGGTCGGCGCGGGGACGCTGCTCGCGGCAGTGGCGCTTCTCGCGGCCGCGAGTTCCCCGCAGGTCGTCCTGCGGCGCCTGACGTGGCTGGCGGCCGACCCGGTCCGGTACGGCCTGCTCTGTCTCGGGCTGGCGGCGGTCCGGCCGCTTTTCGCCTGGCCCGTGACGCTGCTGGCCGTGGCGGTCGGGTTCGGCTACGGGCCGCTGGCGGCGCCGTTCGCGCTCGCGCTCATGGTACTCACGTCGATTCCCCCGTACCTGTTCGCCAGGCGGCTCGGCGCCGGCGGCCGGGTCGCCGACGTCGGGGAGCGCATCACGGAGGCGACCGGCTCGACCCGCGTGATCGTGATCAGCCGCTTTCTCCCGACGCCCTCCGACGCCGTCTCCGCGGCGGCCGGCGTCGCCGGCATCGCCCCCCGGCCGTTCCTGGTCGGCTCCGCCGTCGGCGAGGTTCCGTGGGCCGTGGCCGGGACCCTCGCCGGCGCGTCGCTCCCGCGGCTGGTCCGTGGCTCCGTCGAGTTCGACCCCCGGTTCGTCGCGGCGGCGGCGCTCATGGCCTTGCTCCTGCTCGCCGGCCCCGCGTACCGGGCCTACCGCGGGCGGAGAAGCGACTGACCGGTCATCGCCGCCGGCCGCTCGACGCCGATCAGCGCGAGGAGGGTCGGCGCCACGTCGCACAGCGACCCGCCGGAGCGGACGGCGTAGCCGCTACTCAGGTCGGCGTCGCCCGTCATCTCGCCGCCGGGAGCGACGTGGACGAACGGGACCGGGTTCGCCGTGTGTGCCGTGTGCGGGTCCTCCGGCGTCCCCATGTCGTCGGCGTTGCCGTGATCGGCGGTGACGAGCAGGTGGCCGCCCGCCGCCCGCACGACGTCGGCCAGGCGGCCGAGCTCCCGGTCGACCGCCTCGACGGCCGCCACCGCCGCCTCGAAGTCGCCCGTGTGCCCGACCATGTCGGGGTTCGCGTAGTTCACCACGACCACGTCGGGATCGTCGCGTTCGACGTGCTCCTCGACCCTGTCGGTCACCTCCCCGGCGCTCATCTCCGGTCGCAGGTCATAGGTCGGGACGTCCGGGCTGTCGACGATGACCCGCGTCTCGCCCGCGAACTCCACCTCGCGTCCGCCGTTGAGGAAGTACGTGACGTGTGGGTACTTCTCCGACTCGGCGGCGCGCAACTGCGTGCGTCCGGTCCGCGCGAGGACGTCGCCCAGCGTGTCCTCGGGTTCGTCCGGCGGGAAGGCGACGGGGAAGGGGAACTCACGGTCGTACTCGGTCATCATCACGAGGTGCGCGTCCGGCGGGTCGGTCCCGAAGCCCCACTCGGGGTCGACGTCGCCGAGCATCCGGACGAGCTGGCGCGCCCGGTCGGCGCGGAAGTTGAACCAGACGACCGCGTCCCCGTCGGCGAGCGCCGGCCCGCCGGTCACGAGCGTGGGTTCGACGAACTCGTCGCCCTCGTCGCGGGCGTACGCCGCCTCGACGGCGTCGACCGCCGAGCGGGCCTCGTGCGGGGCGTCGCGGTTCACCACGGCGTCGTAGGCCCGGCGGGTCCGTTCCCAGTTCGCGTCGCGGTCCATCGCGTAGTACCGCCCGACGACGGTCGCGACGTCGCCGGTGCCGCGTTCCTCGACGGCGGCCTCCAGGTCCGCGAGGTACTTCGCGCCGGCGCGGGGCGGGGTGTCGCGGCCGTCGGTGATGGCGTGGGTGACCGCGTCGACGCCTCGCTCGGCCGCGAGCTCGATCAGGGCGTGGAGGTGGTCCTGATCGGAGTGGACGCCCCCGTCGCTCACCAGCCCCACGAGGTGGACGCGCCCCTCGTTCGTCGCGGCGTGGGCGAGGGCCCCGGCGAGGGCGTCGTTGTCGCCGAAGGGCTCGGGATCCTCGACCGTCCGGTCGCCGCGCCACGCTGCGACGGCGTCGGAGATCCGGGTGTAAGCCTGCTTGACCACCCGGCCCGCGCCGAGGTTGAGGTGGCCGACCTCGCTGTTGCCCATCTGGCCGTCCGGCAGGCCGACGCGCCGCCCCGACACGTCGAGGGTGCCGGCGGCGCCGACGGCCGCGAGGCGGTCGAACGCCGGCGTGTCCGCGGCCCGAACCGCGTCGCGCCCTCCTGACGGGCCCCGCGAGTCGGGGCCGGACGCGCTGCCGGTGGGTCCCTGATCGTGGTCGCCCAGCCCCCAGCCGTCGAGGACGACGAGCGCAGCCTCCATACCCGTCACCGGCGCCCGCCGGACAAGTAGCGTTCGCTTTCCGTCCCGTCCGGCCGCGCCGTCACGGGTCCTACGAGCCACCAAGGTCTTTTCCGCGCACGCACAGGGCACGGTATGGCAGACGACACGGGCGGCGGGGACGCCCCCGCCCCCCGCACGGAGTCCACCGCGGACCGCGGCGCCCTCCCCCTGTCCCGCCGCGCCCTCCTCGCGCTCGGCGCCGTCGGCGCGGCCGGCGCCGGTGCCGGCGCGTACGCCCTCTCCGATTCCGGGTCCCCGCCCGCAGGGACCGAGCGGGTCGAGGGAGAGCGGGCACGAACCCTCGCGGCGGCGTCCGCCCCGGCGTTCCACTTCGAGCGCCGCGAGCGGTGGTTCCCGACCGACCCGCGGCCGTACGTCGAGGAGCGCGACGGCGAGCGGGTGGTCGACGGCTTCGCGGCCCTCGACGGCTACACCCGGGCGTTCGCGAAGGCGGGCGAACCCCCGGCCCCGACCGTCTTCTACCACGTCGTGGAGTACCCCGACGACCCGCTGGCCGTCGTCCAGTACTGGTCGTACTCGGTCTTCGACCAGTTCGCCACCAACTTCCACTGGCACGACTGGGAACTGCTCCAGACCTTCGTCGACACCGAGCGGGGGGAGCCGGTCCTGTTCGCCGCGAGCGCACACTCCCGCAAGGTGCCGAACAACGAGTACCTCGATCCGGACCGCGAGCGCGCCTCGGTCATCTCCGAGGTCGGCTCTCACTCCAGCGCCCTGGGGGTCAACGCCACGCCGCGACGCTTCGAGCGCCTCAAGGTCGGGGACCTGACTCCCGACATCACGAACCGGGTCCTCGAGGTCGCCGACGCGATCGAGGCCCTGCCGGCGGCGTACGGCCTCCCCCGGGACGAGTCGATGCGGCTCCCCTACGCCGTGCCCGAACTCGACGGCGCGCCGGTCTACGAGCACGACCGCCTGCCGAACGTCGGGGCCGACGACCTCCTGCCCGACGACCTGACGGTCCGGTCGTTCGAGGCGCTCTCGACCCCGCCGACCGACCTCCCGACCCGCGAACACGGCACGACGTGGCGCCACGTCGACGACGGCGGCGAGGCCGACCGGCGGTACGACCTCGTCCCGATCGCCGAGGTGGAGGACGTCGACGCCCTGACCGGCCCCCAGCTGAGCTTCGAGTTCCCGATACCGGCCTTCGTCGAGGACGCCGTCGCCTCCCACCTCACCACCGCCGGCCTGCCCTGGGAACAGGAGCGATACACCCGCCCGACGGCGGACGTGACGGACCCGTCCCACCGCGCCGCGCTGGCCGACCGGTACGAGGGGCTGACGGCCGGCGACGCGGCCGCCCAGGTCGTCGGCGCCCTCCGCGAGGCGGCGCCGGACGGGGACGCCCCCGACGGCCTCGGGGTCACGACGACCGCGCCGGGCGTCGAGGGCTTCTGCCTGCTCGAGAGCGAGGACCCGACCGCGGTGCCGACCTGGTCGAACGTCGTCGCCTTCCGGGGCGTGGCGGACGGCGACCACCGCCTGACGGTCAACGGGCCCGGCTACGCGCCGTACGCGGAGCGGTTCGCGGTCGGCGGGGCTGACGACGGGGGGACCGCCACCGCGACCCCCGCCGGGGGGAGCGCCGGCCGGATCCACCGCGCCGGCGTCGGCGGTTCTGTCACGCTCGCTCCCCGGGCGGACGCGACGAAGGTCCGGGGCGACCCGGGGGAGACGGCCCTCGCCCGGGTCGCGGTCGAGGACGACTTCGGCGGCCGGCTGTACGAGAGCCGGCCGGACGAGGACGGGCGCTTCGCGCTCTACGTCCACCGCGGCGGGGCCTACGCGGTCGAGGTGCGCGACGAGGACGACCTGCCCGGCGTCGTCCGCGTCAACCCCACGCCCGACCAGGGCCGTGCGACCGTGACGGACCTCCGAACGGGGAAGGCGTCGGTCGCCGGGTTCGTGTCCGAACTCCTCGACGAGACCCGCGGCCAGGCGGCGGCCGCCGTCGAGACCGGCGAGGTGCCGGCACACCCGGACCGGTCGACCGACGGAACGGGGACCGGCGGGACCACGACGGAACGACCCGGCGGGACCGCGACGCCCGCGGGGGAAGGCGGGACGCCGGACGGAACCGACGCGGGGACGACGGGCGGGGGCGGGGGTGGCGGCGTGCTGACGGGCCTCCGGAACGCCCTGGAGGCGGCCAGACGGGCCGCGGAGGCCGCCGAGGCGGGCAATCAGGAGGCCGCGGACCGCCGACTCAGGGCCGTACAGCGCCGCCTCGACGGCCTGGAGACGGCGCTCGACGCCAACGCGGAACGGCTCCCGGACGAGGCGGTCCTGCTCCTCCGTCGGCGCCTGGAACTGTTCGACCGGCGGGTCCAGCAGGCCATCGAGACCCCGATCGGATAGACAGGCTTTCGGCGCCGCCCGCCCCACGGACGGTATGCGCGTCCCGGAGCGATACGCCGAGCGCTACCTCGGCAACGCCCCCAGCCTCGTCTGGCTGCTGGTCGTCAACGGGACGGCCTTCCTCGTCGGCGTCGCGTTCTACGCCACCGCCGACCGGCCGTACGGGTACGCCCTCGCCGAGGTACCCACGTTCCTCTATCCGCTCTACGCCGACTCGCCGACGGCGCTGGCGCTGGGGACGCTCGCGCTCGCGACGCTCCTCCCGACCCTCGGCCGGTCGCTTGACGACGCTCCGGTCAACCGGCCGCTCGCCTACCTCCACACGCTCGCGTTCGCGTGGCTCGTGAAGTACGGGCTGTGGACGGGCCTCGCGCTCCTCCGCCGCCCGGACCTCTACCTCCTCGGCCCGGACGCGCTGTGGGCCTTCTGGGGCATCACCATCACCCACGCCTTCTTCATCGTCGAGGCGTTCCTCCTCCCGCACGTCGGCCGCACCACCCGCGGGGCGCTGGCGGCGTCGCTCGCGCTCCTGCTGGTCAACGACGCCCTCGATTACGCGCTCGGCTACCACCCGCCGCTCCGGTACGACCCCGGCCTCGCCCTCGCCGCCCTGTCGGTCGTGCTCTCGGCGGCCGCCGTCCTGCTCGCCGCCCGCGCGTTCGACCCGCTGGACGGCGCGGGGTCGGGACGGAGCGCTTAAGAGTTCTCAACGTTTACCTCACGTCATGGACTCCGCGGTACTGCTCGATCTCCTCGGGAACGAGAACCGGCGGCGCATCCTCCGGTTGCTCGCCCGGAAACCCTGTTATGTCACCGAGATCAGCGAGTACCTCGGGGTGAGTCCGAAGGCCGTCATCGACCACCT
>JBDGSZ010000084.1:0-15861 GCA_042217265.1 Haloferacaceae archaeon | reverse complement strand
CGACCGCGGCGTCGGCGCCCTCCGCGGCGGCCGCGGGGTCGGCATCGGCCAGGTGGACGAGCGCACGGAACCCGACTCCGGCCGCCGCCGGGTCGGCGTCGGTCGCGAGGGCGACGAGGTCGTCGGTCCACACGGCGAGCGTTCTGGGGTGGCGCCGGCCGATCAGGTCCAGCGCCTCGGTCGCCGCCGCCCGCGAGTCCCCGGCCGTGTCGCGGACGATGCCGACCAGGTGGTCGACGTGGTCGGCCGCGGCGGCGGCGTCGAGCGCCGCCGCGTCCCGCACGTCGGCCGCGTACTCGAACGCGTCGGCGTCGGCCGCCTCGCCCCGTGACGGGAGCATCTCGGGGACGTCCTCCGGGCGCCACGTGCCCTCCATCGAGACCGATGGATCGGCGTCCGGCCCGTCCCGTTCGTCCGCGTCCGGGACGGCCTCCGCCTCGTCCGCGCCGTCGGCCGCGGAGCCGCGTCGGTCCATCGAGTTACCCGACCTGTTACCCGAACCGACTTATATTTTCGTCAGACAACCGTATCGGTTCCGACAGGCTCGTCGCGACGGCGGCGTCACCGGTCGAGGAGGTCGGCGGGGTCCGGGCGGTCCCCGAGAGCCCCGCGGAGGTCGGCGACCGCGGTGGCCACCTCCTCGTCGGTCCCCGGCACCTCGACCGTGGCATCGACGGTCTCGACGACGACGACCGGCCGGCGCGACCGGTACCAGTACGCGGCGAGCGCGACCGAGCCGAGGACCAGGAGCGCGCCGACCGCGAGCGCGACCCGCCCGAGCGCGGTCATCCCCCGGCGAAAGAGGCCGACGAGCGCGAGCACCGAGCCGACGGCGGGCACGGATCCCGTCCCCGCTCCCGTCAGGTCGACCGCGAGCGTCTCAGCGACGCGGCGGGTGCCGACGCCGACGCCGACCGCGACCAGGCCGTAGACGAACAGCCGCGGGGCGCGGGCGAGGGCGTCCTCGGCGCTCGTGACGGACCGTTCGACCCCGACCACCTCCGCCCGGTCGACCGCGCGGAGGCGGTCCTCGTCGGCCGCGTAGGCGAGACAGCGCCGGGACGTGATCGCCAGCCACCCCCCGTCGAGGACGACCCCCACGTCCACCGCCTCGTCGTCGTGGAGGTACGGCGCGACCGCGCTCTCGAACTCCGGGGACGACACGTGTCCGGGTCTGCCGGGCGTGGACAAAAAGGCGCGGGACGGGGGCGCCGCCGAGCGCAACGACTAAACGCGCTCCGGGGGGAGGGACCGTCGATGGAGACGACCCACCGGGTCGTCGAGGGCGATGCCCGGAGCCTGCCGCTGCCGGACGACTCGGTCGAGCTGGTCGTCACCTCGCCGCCGTACCCGATGGTCGAGATGTGGGACGGCCTCTTCGCGGACCTGGACCCGGCGATCGGGCGGGCGCTCGACGCGGGCGACGGCGAGGAGGCCTTCGGCCTGATGCACGACGCCCTCGGCGCCGCGTGGGACGAGGTGGCCCGGGTGCTCGTCGACGGCGGGATCGCCTGCGTGAACGTGGGCGACGCCACCCGCACCCTCGACCGCTTCCGCGTCTATCCGAACCACGCGCGGGTGGCCGCGGCGCTGGCCGACCGCGGCCTCGATCCGCTCCCCGACGTGGTGTGGCGCAAGCCGGCAAACTCCGCGGCGAAGTTCATGGGCAGCGGGATGGTGCCGCCGAACGCCTACGTCACCCTCGAACACGAGTACGTTCTGGTCTTCCGCAACGGGTCGCGCCGGGAGTTCGAACCCGGGAGCGATCGCCGCTACGAGGCCGCGTACTTCTGGGAGGAGCGCAACCGCTGGTTCTCCGACGTCTGGACCGACGTCCGGGGCGAACTCCAGGACATCGAGGACGACGACCTGCGCGACCGCTCAGGAGCCTTCCCGTTCGAGGTGCCGTACCGGCTCATCAACATGTACTCCGTCTACGGCGATACCGTCCTCGACCCGTTCTGGGGGACGGGCACGACCAGCTTAGCGGCCATGGTCGCGGCCAGAAACTCGGTGGGCGTCGAGCGCGACGCGGCGTTCGTCGACGCCTTCGACGACCGGGTGGGCGACGTTGACGCGACGGCGCGCGACGTGGTCCGCCGGCGCCTCGACGCCCACGCCGCGTTCGTCGAGCGCCGCCGGGCCGCGGGCGACGATCCGGCGTACGAGGCCCGGCACTACGACTTCCCGGTGCGCACCAGACAGGAGCGCGGCATCCGGTTCTACGCCGTCGACGGCGTGACGCGGGAGGCGGCCGGATACCGGCTCGACCACGTCCCGGTCGAGAACGCCGACGCGGACGCCGATTCTCCGATCTGAAAGGTCGGCCGCCACGGTTTTGTCCCTCGTTGACGGGCTTGGGGTATGGTCCGGACGCGTCGGGAGGTCGTCGGGCTGCTCGCCAGCGGCCTCCTGGCCGGGTGCGCCGGCGTGAGCGTCCCCTCGGTCCCGAACCCGCTCGGCGGGGGCGACGGGGAGTCGGGGGAACCGACGGCGGGGCGGACGCGGACGTCGACGGCCACGCCCACGCCAACGCCGACGTCCACGCCGACACCCACGCCCACGCCGGAGAACGCCGGGGCCGCGACCCGTCGCGTGTTCGATGAGGTGTCGTGGTTCGCGACCGAGTACGGCCCCGCGACCGGGTCGTTCCGGTCGCTCGCGGCCCGGACGCGCGACCTCGCGGACTCGCTGAGCCGGCGGTCCTCGGTCGACAAGGGGGCGATGAGGACGCTCGAACGACTCACCGGCCGGGTCGAAACGGCGGCCTACGACCGGCTCGGGCCGCACTTCGACACGTCGCCGTCGATCCGCCGGTTCAACCGGGAGCGGATCGATCGGCTGCGGACGCTCCGGGCGCGGGAGGACTGGGACGGCGTCTCGGCGGTCCTCGGGGAGGTGGCCGACCGCTACGCGACGTACGCGAGCGCGGCCTACGTCGACAGGACGTTCCCCCGCGACCCGGTCCGTGGCCCGCTCGTCAGGTACGCGACCGCCGAGGGTCACGCCGGCGACGCGGTGGTGATGGCCTATCACGTGACGGGCGACGCGGTCGTCCGCGCCCAGCGCGACCCCGGGACGTACCGCGGAACGCCCCCGGGCGGACAGGCGGACATGGACCGCTACCGGACCCTGTTCGGGCCGCTCAGGGCCGGCTCCGGCGGGGTCTACGTCACGGTGACGAACCCGGTCAGCGGCCGATCCCTGCCGCTGTCGGTCCGTCGGTACCGCGACGAGGGCGCGGCGGCGGCGGCGATCGAGGGGATGCTCGGGAACGACCTCGCGGCGGAGGGGACGATCCGATCCGGGGGACGCGAGTGGCGGCGGGTGTTCTACCGCTCGGGGAGCGACGTGGTGTACGCGGAGCTGACCCGGGCCGGCGAGTTCGTCGTCGCCGCCGCACCCGACCCGCGACCCTGGGACGACCGGCCGGACGGGTGGCGACGACCGATGGAGCTAACCTGGCTTGGGGAGTGAACCGACCATGGACGAACTCACGCGACGCCGGCTGCTGGCGACTGGCGGGGCGGGGTTGACCGGGGTCCTGGCCGGATGCGCGGACAGCGGCGGGTCCGAGGAGACCCCGGTCTCGAACGGGGGCGGCGGATCGACGCCGACCCCGACGCCGACGCCGAACGCGACGACGAAGAACGCGACGACGACCGCCCCGGGACCGGAGGTCGAGTACCCCGACTTCGCCGCCCGGACCGGTCGGATCGCCGACGGCATCGTCTGGCACGCGACGCGGTGGAACGCGGCGATGGGTCAGGTCCGGAACCTGGCGTACGGCGTGGTCGGGACGACGAGGGACCTGATGGAGGCCGGGACGGTCACGAAGACCGACATCGCGGAACTGGAGCGGAAGACGACGGCGTTCGCCGAGTTCATGCGGGAGACCGTCGTGCCACACTACACGGTCGAGGACGTGTTGCTGAAGGGTAACAACGTCTACCTCCAGCAGCTGAAGATCGCCTCCCGGCGGGGGGACACCCAGGGACAGCAACAGCAGTTACGGCGCATCGAGGGGAAGTACGCCAACTACACCCGGACCTCGTTCCTCGAGACCGTCTTCCGGAACGGCCCCATCCACGCCAAGCTGTACGACGACCTGACCGCGGGATCGGACGCCGTCTTCGGCCTCTTTCACCCGGATAGCGGGTTCGTCGAGGTGGCCAACGCCGACAAAACGCCGGATGACGACGCCACGGACGGCGTCCCACAGCACGTTCACGAACTCGATAGCGGCCACGTCGTGGTGGCCCACACCCACGACCACGACGACGCACACAACCTCGGGGAACACACGAACGAGCCCACCGACCGACGGCTGTATGCCTACCGGAACGGGCAGTTCGACATCGTCCGGGATCCGGAGCTGGACCGGCAGGACCTCACGACCTACGAGCCAGGGCTGACGGACGTCTTCGGGTCGGTCACGCTCCCTGACCGCCACGAGGCGCTCGTGTACGGGACGGTCAACACGCCGACCGCGAACTTCGTCCAGCTTCCGTTCCAGATCCAGCGGTTCGAATCCCCCCGGGCGGCCGCCGACGCCGTCGAGTTCCTCCTCTCGGCCGACGTCTTCCAGGAGGGAACCACGGACTTCGGCGGCCGGCCCTGGCGGCGGGTGTTCTACACCCAGCAGGAGACCAACATCTACGCCTTCCTGCTCCGGACCGCCGCGTACGTCATTACCGTCTTCCCGGAGTCGGTGCCGTGGGAGGACCGGGTGGACTGGCCGAAAGGCCCGTTCCGGCGGACCTGGATCGCCGGGTGACGCGGACCGTCGCGGGCCGCCCCGGGACGGCGACGACGGCCGCTACGGGCCCGAGCCGGGCGGTAGCGTGTCGCTCTCGGGACGACACGACAGTCTTAATTTCGCTCGCCCCGTATCAGGTGAACAAGAGGATGCACGACCTGACCGGATTCCAGCGCGATCTGCTGTACGTCATCGCGGGCCTCGACGACCCCCACGGGCTCGCCATCAAGGACGAACTCGAAGGCTACTACCAGAAGGAGGTCCACCACGGCCGGCTCTACCCGAACCTCGACACGCTGGTCGAGAAGGGCCTCGTCGAGAAGGGCGAGGTCGACCGGCGGACCAACTACTACGCGCTCACCCGCCGCGGCGAGCGCGAACTGAACGACCGTCGGGAGTGGGAGGACGAGTACCTAGACGAGAAGCAGACGGCCGCGGCCTAGTACGTCTCGTCGCCGAGCCGGGAGCGGAGTTCGATGACGAGCGCGCCGATCCCGGCCGCCAGCACCAGCACCCTGACGACCGGCCCCGCGTACGGGAGCCGGGCGAGCAGACCGACCAGGACGACGCCGACGGCCAGGCCGGCGAACGGCGTCTCGACGTCGGTGAACGAAAGCAGCCACGCGCCGACGGCGAGGCGACCGTAGACGGCGCCGATCCAGCCGAGCAACGGGAGCGCCAGGAGGCCGGCGAGCGCGACCGGCGCCCCGACGACGGTGAGCGCGAGCGCGAGAACGACGAGCGGCGCACCGACGACGAGCGCGAGCCCGTGTCCGAGGCTCGGAACCGGGTCCAGGACCGCCGTCTCGACCACGTCGGCCGAGAACATCCGACCGACGTACAGGAGGATGGCTCCGAGCAACAGGTTCCCAAGGAGCCCGTACAGGAACACGGCCGCGGGCGGGAAGGACGGCGGAGCGGGCCCCACCTCGCGGATCCGTCGGGTCCGTCCCTCGACGGTCGCCCCCGCGTCGCGCTCGAACCGTCCCTCGTAGTTCAGGTCGTTCCGGACGACGGCCGTCGGCGCGACGCGGAGCCGGCCCGCGACGGCCGTGACGTCGCCGGTGACCGTCCCCGCGACGGTCACGACGCCCGCGACGGCGCCGAACGACCGGCGGACCGTCGAGGTGGCCGTCCCGACGACCCGACCGCCGTACGCGATGACCCGTCCCTCCACGGTCCCCTCCACGCGCACGAGGCCCGCGTAGGCGCTGACGTCGCCGGTGACCGTTCCGCCCTCGGCGACGACGACTCGACCGCCGTAGGCCTCGAGGTCGCCGTCGACGGTCCCCTCGACCCGGACGACGCCCCCGGTGGCGGTCAGCCCGTCGACCCGCTCCCCGGATTCGACGACGACGCCGGCGCCGACCCGCGACTCCGCGGCGGCGACGGGCGGGACGACGGCGAGCGAGAGGGCGAGGACGGCCAGGACGGCGGGGACGCGTCTCATATGCCCCGCGGGTAGCGGACGGCACAAGGGCGTTTCGGCACGCGGGCGGGGTCGCCGGGGCGGGTCCGCGCCGTCAGAGCGTCCGGGGGTTGGCGACGAACCGGTCCTCGACCGGGTCGCCGTTCAGGACCGCGACGACGTTCTCGGCGGTCATCCGGAGCATATCGACCCGGGTTCGGCGGCCCGCCCCCGCGAGGTGGGGCGTGGCCAGGACGTTCCCGTGATCGAGGAGGGGGTCGTCCGGGTCCGGCGGTTCCTCGTGGAACACGTCGAGGGCCGCGCCGCCGATGGCGTCCCGGTCGAGGGCGTCGCGGAGCGCGTCCCGGTCGACCACCTCGCCGCGGGAGGTGTTGACGAGCACCGCGTCCTCGCCCATCCGGTCGAGCGCGTTGGCGTCGATCATGCCCCGCGTCTCCGCGTTCAGACGGACGTGTAGCGAGACGACGTCCGACCGGCCGAGCAGATCGTCGAGGTCGACCAGGTCCGCGCCGACCGCATCCGCCCGGGCCTCGTCCACGTAGGGGTCGTGGGCGACGAGGTCGACGCCGAAGGGTTCGAGGCGCTCGGCGGTGGCGGTCCCGGCGGCCCCGAGACCGACGATGCCGACGGTCCGGTCCCGTAACTCGGTTCCCCACCACGCCTCGGAGCGCCACCCGCCCTCGTGGAGGTGACGCTCCGCGGCCGGGATCCGCCGCAGGTGAGCGATCAGCAGGCCCACGGTGTACTCGCCGACGGACTCGGCGTTCATCCCCGGCGTGTGGACGACGGCGACGCCGTGATCGGTCGCCGCCTCGACGTCGATGTTGTCGATGCCGGACCCGGCCTTGCCGATCACGCGCAGGGAGGGCACGGCTTCGAACAGGTCGCGACCGTAGGGGTTCTCCGAGTGGATGAACAGCGCCTCGGCGCCCCCGGCATGGTCGATGAGCTCCGGGACGGAGTAGCTCCCCTTCGGCACCTCGCGGACGTCGAGGTCCGCGAAGACGTCCCTGACCGGGTCGACGTTCCGGAACGTGACGAGACGGCGTGACATGGACGCCCACCCCCGCCGGACGGTAAAAATCCCCCGTCTCCCGGCAACCGCCGTCGCGGTCGACCGGGACGTACACAACGTATAATAACGCTCGGGGGCGTACCCACCGTTCGAATAACGCTCGGGGGCGTACCCACCGTTCGCGTGCGGTGAGGCGTCCGAGCCCCGCGGTTCCCGTCACATGACACAGTCCACTCGTCCCCGAACGCGCGTGCCCCTGCGTCTCTGCTGCGTGCTGGTCGTGACGCTCCTGCTCGTCACCGCGCCCGCGCTCGGCGGGACGGGCGGCCCGGCGGCCGGCATCGATGCCGTCGCCTACGCCGGGAACGGGAGCGTCGACGTCCCGGGGCCCGGGCCGGTGCTCTGGGAGGCCGGCTCCCACGAGTTCGCGGTGACGGTGTCGTCACCGTCCGGCGTCGACGCCGAGGTGTGTCTGGTCGCGAACGCGACCGGTCGGGAACTCGGATGCGCCCGGGAGTCCGTGCCGGCGAACGGGACCGAGCGGGTCGCGGTCGGCGTCGGCCGGTGGCCGGACGACGCGACCGGAACGGTCGCCCTCGACGTCGTGGTGCGGGAGGCGGGCGCCTCGACCCCGCTCGACCGGCAGTCGCTCGACGTAACGGTCCTCCACCGGGACGGCGACACGGACGTCGACGGCCTTACGAGCGGACGCGAGGTGTCCATCGGCACCGACCCGCGGCTGCCGGACACGGACGGCGACGGCATCGCCGACGGGTCGGAGGTGTTCACGTACGGGTCATCGCCCGCCTTCGCCGACAGCGATAACGACGGGCTCCCGGACGGGGCGGAGATCGAGCGGTACGGGACGGACCTGCTGAACCCCGACACCGACGGCGACGGGCTCTCGGACGCCCGCGAACTGGAGGTCGGCGCCAGCCCGTTCAGCCAGGACAGCGACGGCGACGGCCTCGACGACGCCGTCGAGGTCAACACGTACGGCACGAACGCCACGGCGGCGGACACGGACGGCGACGGCCTCGACGACGGGACCGAACTCGACACCCACCGGACGAACCCCATGACCGTGGACACGGACGGCGACGGGCTCTCGGACGCCCTCGAGGTCTTCACCCACGGGACGGCCCCGGGCGACCTGGATACGGATGACGACGGGCTGACCGACGGCGCCGAGGTCTCCGACTACCGGACCGAGCCGACGACGGCGGACACGGACGGCGACGGGCTGGACGACGGCGCCGAGGTGAACGCACACGGCACCAACCCGCTCGCCGTCGACGCGGACGGCGACGGGCTGGACGACGGCGCCGAGGTGAACGCACACGGTACCAACCCACTCGCCGTCGACACGGACGACGACGGGACGAACGACCGGCTCGAGGTCCGGACCGGGTTGTTCCCGGACCTCGGCGGGCTCGAACTGGTCGGCGGCGGCCTCGTGGTGGCCCTGGTCGCCGCGGCGGCGGGCTACCGCTGGGCCGGCCGCCGCGGGCCGGAGCGGCCCGCCGCGTCGACGGACGGCGGCGGACGGACGGCCGCGGAGCGCCCGGATCCCGACGCCGAAACCGCCGACGCCTCCGCCGACGAGCCGACCCCGTCGGAGGTCGCCGGTCCGCCGACGGCCCTCTCGAACGAGGAACGGGTGCTCCGGCTCCTCGACGAGCACGACGGACGGATGCGACAGTCCGAGGTCGTTGCCGGGACGGACTGGTCGAAGGCGAAGGTCAGCCGCGTCCTCTCGACGATGGAGGGGGAGGGCACGGTCACCAAGATCGACGTGGGTCGGGAGAACGTGATCGCCCGCCCCGGCGAGGCCCCGTCCGGCGCGGACCCGCCGTTCGAGCGGTAGCATCGTCCACCGGGACGGCCCGGGAGCGGACCCGCCGTTCGAACCGTCGGGCGCCGGCCCCCCGTCGGCGTCCGGGCGGCGCGACCTGCGGCCGTGGTTTATAAATAAAACGGTCGAAACGGTCCTTAATCACCCACGAACGACCGAAACCGGCGTAACGACTCTGTCGATTTATTCCGTCCCGAGCCCCCTTCTCGCCCGCCGGAGACGGTCCCCGGCTCGTCACACCGGCGAACCGGCTCCGGAGGGAGAACTGTCATGTCACGGAGCGACGACGGCGCCGAACCCGCACGCGACCGACCCGACCGGGCCGTGGACGACGAGCCGCGACACGACCGGGCGGAACTGCTGGCCGATCTGCGGCGGGTCGACGGGCTGACGTCGGGGGCCCTGTCCGAGCGCGAGTACGCGGCACACGGGGAGTTCGGGGTCACCACCTTCAGACGGCGGTTCGGGTCCTGGAACGCCGCGAAGCGCGAGGCCGGACTCCGGACCCGCGAGGCGGGGCGGATCGACGAGGAACGGCTCCTGGCTGACCTCCGACGGGTCGCCCGTTCGGTTGAGGGCACGGTCACCAAGCGCGCATACGACGACCGGGGGGAGTTCGGGGTCACCACCTTCCACCGCCGGTTCGGGTCCTGGAACGCCGCGAAGCGCGAGGCCGGCCTGGAGACCGAGCGGGGCGAGCGGACGACGGCGGCGATGGCCGACGACGTCGCCCGCGTCGCCGACGAGGTGGACGGCCCGTACGTGACCCCGGAGTCGTACGCGGAGCGGGGGGAGTACCCGGTCGCCGCCCTGCCAGCCGAGGAGTCCTTCTGGGCCGACCTCCGGGACCGGGTCGGGCTCGCGGTCACGCCGCTCCGGCACAAGGTAGCCGGTCCGGAGTGAGCGCGGGACCGCCGGCGACGAGGTCGTCGGAGCGACCGCGGAACCGCCGGCGACGCGACGGCGGCCGGAACCGCCGTGCCGTCGATGGGCAACCGATTAAGCCCGGGGCACGAGAGACCGGAGCATGGGACGGATCACCGACGGCCCCGACGTCGTCGTCCTCCGCGAGGGCACCGAGGGGCTGGGGATGGCACCGTACGCCGAGGCGCTTGGCGAGCGGCTGGACGGGTTCGACGTGCGGCTGGCGCGGACGCCGGACGAGGAGCGTGACCTCGCGGCCGACGCCCCGGTCGTCACCGGCGTGGGCGTCGACGACAGGCTGCTGGACGGCGCCGACGCCCTTCGGCTGTTCGCCTGCGTCTTCTCCGGCACCGACCACGTGCCCGCCGACCGCCTGGCGAGCGCGGGAGCGGCGCTGACCAACGCCGGCGGCATCCACGCGCCGGGCATCGCCGAACAGGTACTCGCGTACTGCCTGACCTTCGCCCGGCGGCTCCACGTCGGGTTCCGCCGGCGCGAGCGCCACGAGTGGCGCCACTACCGCGCCGGCGAACTGAAGGACGCGACGGTGACCGTCGTCGGCCTCGGGTCGATCGGCACCGAGACGGTGGCCCGCCTGAAGCCCTTCGACGTGACGACCCTCGGCGTTCGCTACACGCCCGAGAAGGGCGGCCCGACCGACGAGGTGTTCGGGTTCGACCGGATCCACGACGCGCTCGCGCGGACGGACTACCTGGTGCTCGCGTGCCCGCTCACGGACGCGACGCGGGGGCTGATCGACGCCGCGGCGCTCGCCACCCTCCCGACCGAGGCGGTGGTGGTGAACGTCGCGCGGGGCGGCGTCGTCGACACCGGCGCGCTGGTCGACGCGCTGGGCCGCAACGGGATCCGCGGCGCGGCGCTCGACGTGACCGACCCCGAACCGCTCCCGCCGGACCACCCGCTCTGGCGGATGGAGAACTGCCTGATCACCCCCCACGTCGGCGGGTCGACGCCGCGCCACTGGGAGCGGATGGCCGAGATCGCGGCACACAACGCCCGCGTGGTCGCGGAGGGCGGCGACCCGTCGGACCTGCGGAACCTCGTCCGGGCGCCGGAGGGAAGCGGGTGGCCGTGAGACGGACGCGACGACGGCGGCGGACGACCAGCCCGCGCCCCGCGGCGGTCGACGGCGGTGGGGTTTAGTCGGCCGGCGGCCGAGGAGGGCTCATGCTCACGTTCGTCGGTCTCGGGCTCTACGACGAGCGGTCGGTGACCGTCGAGGGCCGGGAGGCGGTTGCGGCCGCCGACCGGGCGTTCGCGGAGTTCTACACCAGCCGGCTCGCGGGGACGACGCTGGACCGCCTGGAGGCCTTCCACGACGCGGCCATCGAGGTGCGCGACCGCGAGGGGGTCGAGCGAGATCCGGAGCCGATACTCGCTGCGGCGGAGGACGGCGACGCCTGCTTTCTCACCGCGGGGGACACGATGGTCTCGACGACCCACGTCGACCTGCGCCTGCGGGCGGTCGAGCGGGGGATCGGGACGCGCGTGATCCACGGCACCACGGCGGCGTCGGCCGCCGCGGGGCTGACCGGGCTCCAGAACTACCGGTTCGGCAAGGCCGTCACGCTCCCGTTCCCGTGGGCCCACGGGGGCGAGGGCGTGCCCGACAGCGTGGTGACGGCCATCGAGGCCAACCGCGAGCGCGGGCTGCACACCCTCGTCTACCTGGACATCAAGGTCGACGGGCCGACGGATCGCGGCGACGGGGAGGAGTTCATGACCGCCGACGCGGCGGCGGGGCTGCTCGCCGAGGGATGGCGCGACGGCCCGGGCGTCGTCGTCGCCCGGGCGGGGAGCCCGGATCCGACGGTCGCGGCCGACCGCCTCTCGGCGCTGGCCGACCGGGAGTTCGGCGACCCGCTCCACCTCCTGGTCGTGCCGGGCGACCTCCATCACCTCGAGCGCGAGGCGCTGGAGACGCTCGCGGGCGCGCCGCCGGACTTCGGGACGGCGAGGGACGAGGGGTGAGTCAGTCGTCGGCGTCGTCGGGGGCGGCGGCCCCGTGCCCGTCGGTCGGCCGGCCGCCGTCGGTGGCCGTCGGGCGCGGCAGGTCGAGCGCCTCCGCCAGGTCGTACTCGTTGCGCGTGAGCAGATAGAGGGCGTCCTCGACGACGCCGAGGAGTTCGGGGAGTTCCCGCACCACGAGGTACGTCACGCCGACCAGCGCGACGACGGCGAGGCTCTGGCTGACGACCCGGTCCGAGAGGTAGAAGGAGACCATGTAGGGGTCGGTCCCGCCGAACAGGAAGAGCACCTCGTCGACGAACCAGTGCATGTACTGTTTGCCGAAGACGAGGCCGATGAACGTGGTCCGGGCGAGGTTGAGGGCGTAGATGACCGGGACGGCGACCGCGAGCGCCCTGAGCTTCCGGCGGAACGGGGCGTCGACCGCCGCGATGAGGCCGGCGAAGATGGAGATGCTTCCCAGGCCCGTACACGCGAGGATGAGCGAGAAGAGGATGACGTGTCCCTCCGGGGTGACGAACTTGAACGTGTTCAGCAGGCCGGCGTCGCCGGCCACGAGCGTCGGCTCGTAGCCCAGCAGCTCCATCAGCCAGTAGGTCTGCCCGGTGACCAGGCGGATGAGGACCGTCCGGGGGGCCGGGACGGTCGTCCCGGCGACGGCAAAGGAGGGGATGGTCTCGAACGGCAGGTAGATGAGGCCCATCCACGCCACGGAGCGCGAGAGCGTGACGAGGGAATCCCGACCCTCGTACAGGACGTACCCCGCGTAGAGACAGAGCGGGACGGCGATCAGGGACCCGATCCCCTCGACGAAGCTCTTCTGGACGAACGCGAAATGCGGGATCAGCTGGAGCCAGAACAGCGCGAACAGGCCCCAGGCGCCGGCGAGGACCGTTCGGCCGAGTTCCCGCCGGCGGGGCCAGAGGGCCGCCCCGGCGACGAAGGTCGCGACGACGACCCACGCGAGCACGTCGGAGGCAAGGCCCGGCATCACCAGCGAGTTGTGTCGCGCGGAGTAAATCCTTTGTCGTTGATGCGCGCGGCGCGCAGTCGGGAACACCGGCCCGACCGCCGGCCTACTCGGGGAACAGCGACTCGTCGCTCGGGTCGCGCTCGACGACCTCGATCTCGTGGCCGTCGGGATCCTTCGTGAACGCGTACATGTCGTCACAGGAGGCCGGGTCGCGGTAGTCCGCCGCGTGGCGGTCCATCAGCGTCGCCCAGTAGTCGTGGAGGTCGTCGGCGCGCACGGCGAGGTGGCCCCACGCGTCGCCCAGCGTGTACGACCGGCCGTCGTAGTTGTAGGTGAGCTCGACGGCCATCGCCTCGTCGGCTGCCCCCTCGGGCTTCATGAAGTAGTTGGCGAAGGTGTCCGCCTCCCACCGGCCGGTGTGTTCGTACTCCATCTTCCGGAGGAACCAACCGAGCGTCGCGTCGACGTCCTCGACGCGGATCATGGTGTGATCGAGGCTCCAACGCGCCCCGTGGTCCCGGGAGACGATCTCGACCTCGTGGCCGTCGGGGTCCTTGACGAACGCGTACCGACCCCCGCAGGACTCGGGATCGCGGTAGTCCTCGACGCCCGCGTCCATCAGTTCGTCGTAGGCCGCGTGGACATCCTCGACGCGCACGGCGATGTGCCCCCACGCGTCGCCCATCTCGTACTCCCGGCCGTCGTGGTTGTACGTCAGCTCGAGCATCGCTCCCTCCTCGTGCATGTCCTCGGGGCCGAGGTAGACGATGGTGAAGTCGTCGGCCGCCCAGCGATCCTTCTCCTCGTAGCCCAGGTGCCCCTGGTACCAGTCGAGCGACGCCTTCAGGTCCTCGACGCGCATCATCACGTGGTCGAGCGTGCTGTCCGTCACGGACATGTGACGGGGAACGGTCGCCGGGTAGAAGAGCCTACGGAAAGTCAGTCGGGGCGCGCGTGGCCCCGGTGGCCGCCAACGGCGGGCCAGTAGACCCACCACACGAGGACCCACAGCGCCGCCGTGCCGAGCGGGTAGGCGACGCGGCCGGGCTGGACCGAGAACCCCGATGCGACCGAGAGCTGGGCGACGCCCGCCAGCACCAACAGCCCGCCGGTGACGCGGACGTCCTCGCGGCCGGCCGCGAGGCCGAGCGCCGCGGAGGCGACCGCGAGGAGGTACAGGACGACAGAGAGGGGCCACGCGAGGATGAACTCCGGCAGGCCGGCGGTGTACACGAACAGGTATCGGGGGAGCGTCGTCACCTGGAGGGGGTTCGTGTTGACGAGCCCCCACGGGAACAGGAGGGTGACGTCGCCGGCGCCGAAGGCCTGGACCGACCACGGAACCGCGAGGACCGAAAGCGCGAGCGCGAATCCCCGGCGTCCGGTGGGCACGACCCGAGACAGGTCGCCGGGGCGGATAAGTCGCTCGCCCGCGCGCCGGCCCGGACCGAATCCTCAGTACCCTCCGGCCGCTACCGGCGGACATGGCGGGACGGCCGAGGTCGCGACGCGGGTTCCTCGCCGCGGCGGGGCTCGCCGCGCTCGGCGGGTGCGGGAGCGCCGCTGACGACGACGGGCGGGACGCCGCCGGCACGACCCGAACGCGGACGACCCGACGGCGCACGACGACCCGGCCACCGACGCCGACGGCGACCCCCACGTCGACGGCCACGCCGACGCCGCGGCCCGAGCCCCGGTTCGAACCTGGACCGGGGACCTGTACGCTGGCGACGGAGCCGGCCGGGAAGACCTGGCCGCTCGCGGGGTACGACGCGGGCGCCACGCGGAACCCGCCGGCCGCGAGCGCGCCGAACTCCCTGCCCGTGCGGACGGCGTGGACCGTCCCGACGGCCGGCACCGGACCGGTCCTGGTCGACGGTGAGCGGTACTTCCTGCGGACGCCGACGGCGCTCGTGGCGCTCGACCCCGGGAGCGGCCGCGTCCGCTGGCGCCGGCGGGCGGCGGGCCCGGCGGGGGGGTCGCCGTCGGGGAGGGGATCGTCGCGCTCCCGACGCGGAAGGGGTGTCTCCTCGCCCTGGACCCGTCGGACGGGAGCGAGCGGTGGCGCGTCGACGCCGGGGTCGCGACGGCCCCGCCGCTGCTGACCCGCGACGCGGTCGTCCTGGGCACCGGGGCCGGCGTGTCGGCGTACGCCCGCCGCGACGGGACGACGTGCTTCCGGGTGTCGACGGCCCGACCCGCGTCCCGCCTCGTCCGGGTCGGCGGTCTGCTGGTCGCCGCGACCGCGCGACCGGAGAGCGGGACGCTGGTCGCCGTCGACCCCGGCCGCGAGACGGTCCGGTACGCCCGCTACCTCACCGCGCCGCCGACCGGACTGCTCGCCGTCGACGGCCGCCTCGCCGTCGGCGTCGGGGACCGGACGCTCGCCCTCGTGCCGGACGACGGGACGCCGCGCTGGACCGCGGCGGTCGGCCCGGTCGTCGCGGCGGGTCGGCACCGCTACGCGCTCGGCGAGGACCGGGTCGTGGCGCTCGACGACGGGGGGGAGGTGGCCTGGCGCGCGACCGCCCCGGACCCGACCGGTGTCGCGGCGACGGAGGATATCGTGGTCGTCACGGGGGGAGCGCGGAGGCGGCGCTCCAGGTCCACGACGCCCGGACGGGGGACCGACGGCTCCGCGTCAAGGACCGGACGGGGTTCCGGAGCCCCGCGGTCGCCGACGACCGGTTCCTGGTCGTGGGCGGCGAGCGGACGCACGTCCTGGAGGAGGCGGCGTTCTGACCGCGCGGGGTCGTCCGGGCGCTCGAACGGGCCGTCGGAGTCGCGGTGCCGACGGCTCGGAACCGACGCCGACCCTCACTTCCGCGCGACGATGCGGAGGACGTCCTCGTCGGCGAGTTGGTGGTCGCGGCCGACCTGCTGTTCGTCGTGTTTGGCGCTCGGGCCGGTGACGCGG
>JBDGSZ010000127.1:2272-16107 GCA_042217265.1 Haloferacaceae archaeon | reverse complement strand
TCGGCGGCGCGGCGGTCATCAAGGCCTTCGACCGCTACGGCTTCGAGCGCGACCGCGTCGCCGCCCAGAGCCAGGCCTACCACGACGAGAAGGTCGCCGCGCTCCGGCTCCGGCGTGGCTTCTTCGCCGGCCTCCGCCTGCTCACCGGCGTCGTGTTCGTCCTCGTGCTCTTCGTCGGCGGCCGCGACATCATCCTCGGCCGCCCCGGGGCGCTCTCGACCGGCGCGTTCGCGCTCTTCTTCCTCCTCCTGCGCCGGCTCTACTCCCCGATGCGCCGGATCGGCAAGTCGGCGAACAAGTACCAGCTCGCGAAGTCGAGCGCGGAGCGGGTCTTCGGCCTGCTCGGCCGCGAGCCAGCCGTCCGGAGCCCGCCGGACCCGCACGTCCCCGACGACGTCGCGGGCGACGTCGCGTTCGACGGCGTGACCTTCGGCTACCGCGAGGACGAGCCCGTGGTGCGGGACGTCTCCGTCGAGGTGCCCGCCGGGACGACCGTGGGCCTGGCCGGCCCGACCGGCGCCGGCAAGTCGTCGCTCCTGCGCCTGATCCCGCGGTTCTACGACGTCGACGACGGCGCCGTCCGTCTCGACGGCGTCGACGTCCGGGAGTACGACCTCCGGGCGCTCCGGAGCGAGATCGCCGTCGTCGAGCAGTCCCCCTATCTCTTCTCGGGGACCGTCGCGGAGAACATCGCCTACGGCGACCGGGAGGCGCTGGCCGTCGAGAGCGGCGGGACGGGCGGCGCGGGCGCGACGGACGGTCGGGACGGGCGGACGGGGGAGCCGGAACCCAGCGACTCGGAGGGGGCGAACGGTCCGGAACCGCCGGCGGCCGGGCCACGGGACGGCGACCCGGGCGCGGCGGGCGGGGGCGAACGGGAACGCGACGCCGACGGGGTGCGCGAGCGGATCGTCGACGCCGCCCGCGCCGCGGAGGCCCACGAGTTCGTGACGGACCTGCCCGAGGGCTACGACACGCAGGTCGGCGAGCGCGGGGTGAAGCTCTCCGGCGGCCAGCGCCAGCGCATCGCCATCGCCCGCGCGCTCCTGAACGACCCCGCGGTCATCCTGCTCGACGAGGCGACCAGCGACGTGGACACCGAGACCGAGGAGCTGATCCAGCGGTCGCTCGACCGCCTCATCGAGGACCGCACCGCCTTCGTCGTCGCCCACCGGCTCTCTACCATCAAGGACGCCGACCGCATCCTCGTGATGGAGGACGGCGCAGTGACGGAGGCCGGCACCCACGACGACCTGCTGGCGGCCGACGGTACCTACGGCGACCTCTGGCGGGCGCAGGCCGGCGAGGGGAGCGGGCGGTCGGTGGCCGACGACTGATCGCCCGCCGTGCGCCCCGCCGAGGGCCAAGAGTGATGTGACCGGCCGCCGGATGGACGCCGGGAAGCCGGTCCGGAACGATGCAGGGATACAGCCACACGCGCGTACAGGAGTACTGGCGACGGGTCTGGGAGGAGGAGGGCGTGTACGAACTGCCCGACGACGCCGAGGACCCGACCTACGTCCTCGGGATGTTCCCGTACACCTCCGGCGAACTCCACATGGGTCACGTCCGAAACTACGCCATCACGGACGCATACGCCCGCTACCGGCGGATGTGTGGCGACGACGTGCTCCACCCGATGGGGTGGGACGCCTTCGGCCTCCCGGCCGAGAACGCGGCCTACGAGCGCGGGACCGATCCGGAGTCGTGGACCCGGACCTGTATCTCGCGGATGCGCGACGAGATGGAGACGATGGGCTTCGGGTACGACTGGTCGCGCGAGGTCACCACCTGCGAGCCGGAGTATTACCGCTGGAACCAGTGGCTGTTCAAGCGCCTCCACGAGGAGGGTCTCGTCGAGTACGGCGCTGCGCCGGTCAACTGGTGTCCGGACTGCGGGACCACGCTCGCCGACGCGCAGGTCGACGAGGTCGACGGCGCGGAGGTCTGCTGGCGCTGCGAGACGCCCGTCGACCGCCGGGAGCTCGACCAGTGGTTTTTCACCATCACCGACTACGCGGAGGAGCTCCACGCGGGCCTCGAAGACCTCGACGGCTGGCCGGAGAGCGTCCGCGAGGTCCAGCGCAACTGGATCGGCCGGCGGGAGGGGGCGACGGTCGCCTTCGAGGTGCCCGGCCACGGCGAGGTCGAGGTGTTCACCACCCGCCCGGACACCGTCTACGGCGCGACCTACGTCGCGGTGTCGCCGGGGCACGACCTCGCCGCGGCGCTGGCGGCCGAGGACGACGACGTGGCGGAGTACGTCGACTCGGTCGACCACGACGCCGACGTCGGCTCGGGCGTCGAGACGGGGGCCGAGGCGGTCCACCCGCTGACCGGCGAGCGCCTGCCCGTCTACGTCGCCGCGTACGTCCTCGACGACGTGGGAACCGGCGCGGTGATGGGCGTCCCGGCGCACAACGAGCGCGACCACGCCTTCGCCGCCGCGCGCGACCTGCCGACGCGGCGCGTGATCGAACCCGTCGGCGACGACGAGGGGGGACTGCCGTTCACCGGGGACGGGATGGTGACCGACAGCGGGCCGTACGACGGCCTGGCGAGCGCCGCCGCGCGCGAGCGCCTGCTGGAGGAGGAGGCCGTCGAGTCGGCGGTGACGTACCGCCTGCGCGACTGGCTCATCTCCCGACAGCGCTACTGGGGGACGCCCATCCCGATGGTCCACTGCGACGACTGCGGGAGCGTCCCCGTTCCGGACGGCGACCTGCCGGTCGAGCTCCCGGAGTTCGTCCGGACCACGGGCAACCCGCTGGAGGCCGTCGACGGCTTCGTCGAGACGACCTGCCCCGACTGCGGCGAACCGGCCCGCCGGGAGACGGACACGATGGACACCTTCGTGGACTCGGCGTGGTACTTCCTGCGCTTCCTCTCGCCGGACCTCGACTCGGCGCCGTTCGACCGCGACCGGGCCGACGAGTGGCTGCCGGTCGACGTCTACGTCGGCGGCGAGGAACACGCCGTGTTACACCTGCTCTACATCCGGTTTTTCACCCGGGCGCTCGCCGACGCGGGGGTGCTGGACCGACGGGAACCGGTCGAGCGCCTCCACACGCAGGGCACCGTCCTCCACGGCGGCGAGAAGATGTCCAAGTCGGCGGGCAACGTCATCGCCCCCCACAAGTACGGCGCGGAGACGACCCGGCTGTTCGTCCTCGCGGCGGCCCACCCCAGCCAGGACTTCGAGTGGACCGCCAAGGACGTGAGCACTGCCTACGAGCTCCAGCAGCGGATCTACCGGACCGTCGCGTCGTTCGCCGAGGGCGACGGCGAGCGCCGGGAGGCGAGCGCGAGCCACGACCGCTACCTCGAGCGCGAACTCGACCGGACGGTCGCGGCCGTCACCGAGGAGTTCGAGCGGTTCCGCTTCCACCGGGCCATCGCCGAGATCGAGGAGCTCCTGCGCCTGCTCGGGCGCTACCGGGAGTACGCCCCGCCCTACGAGTACACCTACCGCCGCGGCCTCCGGACGCTGACGGCGCTTGTCGCGCCGCTCGCACCCTTCCTGGCCGAGGAGTGCTGGAACCTGCTCCGCGAGGAGGGACTGGCGGCGACCGCCGACTGGCCCGAACCGCTCCGGCCCGCGGAGGACTACCGGATCGAGCGGCGGGTGGTCGACGCGACGCTCGACGACGTGCGCGGCATCGTCGACGTGGTCGACATCGAGGACCCCGAGCGGATCGAGCTCGTCGTCGCGCCCGACTGGAAGTACCGGGCCTACGAGCGCGCCCGCGAGGTCGACCCGGGGGGAGCGGTCGTCGGCCACGTGCTGGACGACGACGCGGTCCGCGAGCGCGGCGACGCCGCCGCCGACTACGCCGCCACCCTGGAGGAGCGCCACCCGGGCCTCGAACCCGTCGTCGACGGCGACCGGGAACTCGACGTCCTGGAGCGGGCCACGTGGCTCTTCGAGGACGAGTTCGGCGCCGAGGTGACCGTCCGGCGGGCCGACCCCGAGGGGGACTTGGCCGCGAAGGCCGACCCCGGCCGGCCGGCGATCCACATCACCTGAGCACCTGAGCGGGCCCCGCGACCGCCGCCGATCCCCCGTGCCGCGCGGGACCGTCGGAGCGGCTCCCCGCGGTGTGGAAAGGTATTAGGTCGCCCCGGAAGTGGGTCCGTCCGCCATGAAACAGGTGCGATTCCTCGATCCCGCCGGCTCCGTCCGGACCGGCGAGTGGGTCGACGGCCGGGTGTCGTTCGCCGGGGAGACGTACGACGTCGACGAGGTGAACGTCCTTCCGCCGGTCGAGCCCACGAAGATCGTCTGTATCGGGCTGAACTACCGGGCCCACGCCGAGGAGACCGACTCCGAGATCCCCGACCGGCCGCTGCTCTTCCTCAAGCCGCCGAACACGCTGGCGGGCCACGGCGACAGGATCACGCTCCCGGCCGGCAAGGAGCGGGTGGACCACGAGTCCGAGGTCGGCGTCGTCATCGACGAGCAGTGCCGGCACGTCGACGCCGCGGACGCGATGGACGTGGTGCGCGGGTTCACCTGCGTCAACGACGTCTCGAACCGCGACGACCAGCGCCAGGAGCAGAACTGGGTCCGCGGGAAGGCCTTCGACAACGCCGCGCCGATCGGGCCCGTGGTGGCCACGCCCGACGAGGTGCCCGAGCACCCCGAGGTCCGCCTGCGACTCAACGGCGAGGTCAAGCAGGAGTCCTCCACCGACGACCTCATCTTCCCGATCCCGGAGCTGATCGAGGAGATCACGACCTACATTACCCTCGAACCCGGGGACGTCATCGCCACGGGGACCCCCTCCGGCGTCGGTCCCCTGAGCGACGGCGACACCGTCGAGGTCGAGGTCGAGGGCGTCGGCACCCTCCGGAACCACGTCAGCGCCGACTGACCGCCCGGGCGCCGGGGACCTACTCCGCCGCCTCGACGAACGCGTCGAACGCGCCGCTCGCGGCGTGGACGTGACAGTACGTCCCCAGCGTCCGGTACTCGACCAGCCCGTCGCGGTCGCCGTCGATCCCGTCGCCCCGCTCCACCTCGAAGGCGTAGCGGGCGTCCGGTCCGGGGTCGAGCGCCGAGTAGTGGAACTCGTGCCCCCGGAGGCGGTCGCCCGCCGCGGCGGTCGGGACGTCGCGACGCGCCCGGAGTTCGACGTGATCGAGCGCCCGGTACCGGTCGCACATCCGCACGTCGCCGGGGAGCACGCCGGCCATCCCGTGGGTCGTCCCCTCGGTCGTCGTCAGGGTCTCGGCGAGGGCCATCAGGCCGCCACACTCCCCCAGGACCGGCAGGCCGTCGGCCGCGCGGTCCGCGAGGGTCGCGAGGGCGGGCGCCTCCGCGAGCGCGCCGGCGTGGAGTTCCGGGTACCCCCCGGGCAGGTAGACCCCGTCACAGTCCGGGAGCGGGTCGCCCGCGACCGGGGAGAAGGTGACCACGTCGGTGCGGGCGCGGAGCCGTTCCACCGCGGCCGGGTAGACGAAACTGAACGCCTGGTCCCGGGCGACGGCGATCCGGGCCTCCCCCGACGCGGCGGGGTCGACGGGGTCCGGGCGCGGCGGTACGCGCGCGAGGTCACGGAGCCGGTCGGCCCGTATCCCGTCCGCCGCGTCGGCGAGCGCCCCGTCCGGGAGCGGCGACTCGTCGCCCATCTCCAGGCCGAGATGGCGGTCCGGGATCTCGAGGCGGTCGTCGGGCGGCACGCGGCCGAGGTACTCGACGCCGTCGGGGAGCGCCTCGCGGATCCCCCGCTCGTGGCGGCCGCCGTGGGCGCGCTGGGCGATCACGCCGACCACGTCGACGTCCCGGCCCGCGCGGGCGGCGTACTCCCGGAACCCGAGCGCGGTGGCCGCGACGCTCTCCATCCCCGCCTTCGCGTCGACGACCAGGACGACCGGCAGGTCGAGCGCCTCCGCGACCATCGCGGTGCTGGAGCCGTCCCCGTCGTACAGCCCCATCACCCCCTCGACGACGCAGACGTCGCCCTCGCCGCGGTGGTAGTTCCGCCGCGCGCCGGCCTCGCCCTGGAGCCACACGTCGAGCGTCCGCGAGGGCTGCCCGGCGACGGCCTCGTGGTGGCTCGGGTCGATGAAGTCGGGGCCGGCCTTCGCGGGCTGGACCGCGTGGCCCGTCCGCTCCAGCGCCCTGACCGTCGCCAGCGCCGCCACGGTCTTGCCGACGCCGGAACTCGTGCCGCCGAGGACGAATCCCCTCACCGCGCGGCCACCGTCCGTTCGGCGGGTCCGCGGCGTGCGACCGCCATCGTCTCGCGTTCGCCCGTCGGGAGACACGAAACCGCACGACGGTGGCTCCCCGCCCCGTGCCGCGCCGCGCCCGACCAAAACTTACTTGTCACAGCATACCATGCCCCTACGTCAAGCCAACTTGGGATAACTAAATAATAGTTGTCCTTCCGGCTCCACCATGACAGACGACGCGCTCCTGCTCATCGGCCGAGAATCGGTGAACGCCCGCGAAGTGCTCGCGACCCACGCCGAGCGACTCGAACGGCGGGGCGTCGTCGACGCCGTCCACGTCGCCACCTACGAGCGCGAGCCGGTCCGGGAGCTCCGGGAGCGGTTCGCCGACCTGCCGGCTGATCGGGTGTACGCGCTGCCGATGTGTGCCGCCCACACCTACGAGACGACCGAGGACGTTCCCGCGGCCCTGTCGTACGTGCCCGGCGAGGTCCGGTACTGCGAGCCCGTCGGCCGCAGTCCCGCGGTGACCGACGTCCTGCTCGACCGGGCGACCGACCGCGCGCCGGCCGGCGACGACGCCTCGCTCGTCGTCGTCGCGCTCGGCAACAGCGCCCAGCCCCACGGCCGCCGCGCCGCGCAATACCACGCCGAACGGGCCCGCGAGCGGTCGTCGTACGACGAGGTGGTCACCTGCTTCCTGCTCCAGAACCCCGCCGTCGAGTGCGTGCGGTACAACGTGACCGGCGACCGGGCGGTCGCGGTGCCGCTGTTCGTCGCGCGGAGCGACGCGACCGAGACGCGCATCCCGCGGAAGCTGGAACTTGACCGCGGCGGCCTCGCCTACGCCGACCCGCTCGGGGACCACCCCGGCGTCACCGACGCCGTCGAGGCCGAGGTCGCGAAGCAGCGCGCGCTCGCCGGGTCGGACGGCCCCGCGTCGTACGAGGCGACCCTCGCGGCGGCGCGTCGCCCGGCCGTCACCGACGGCGAGGGGCCCGACGGCGACTGACCGCCGCCCCCGCTCAGCTCCCGTCCCGTCGCACCACGAGCACCGACAGGTCCGAGAACGGGCTGTCGCCGGGGTCGCTCCCGCCCGCGTGGCCCGCGAGGTCCCCGAGCGTCGTCCGCGTGATCGTCTCGTCGGCGCGCGTCAGCCGCTCCAGCACCAGCGCGTCGAGGGCCGGATCCGCGCCGGCGTCCAGCAGGTCGGCAGCGACGTCGCCCGGCATCAGGTCGTACGGGCGCGGCAGCACCAGCAGGTGCCGCTCGCCGACCGCGTCCCGCAGCCGGTCCAGGTCCGCCGCCACCGGGCCGCTCTTGTGGAGGGTCACGAACGCCGTCTCCTCCATCGGCGTCCGCGCCCGGCTCGCGGCCACCTGGAGCGACGATACCCCGGGGACGACCCGCACGGGCCGGTCGACCGCCCGCTCGACCTTCCCCAGGAACTGGTAGCCGGAGTGGTTGGGATCGCCCATCAGGACCGCGACGCCGGCCGCCCCGTCGGCGACGCGGTCGGCGAAGGCGGCCAGAGTCTCGCCCTCGTCGGCGTACCCGCAGGTCAGGAGGTCGGCGTCGGTCCCGTCGCGGATCACGTCGACGACGGTCCCGAACCCGACCACGACGTCGGCGGCGGCGACCAGGTCCGCGGCGCGGCGGGTCAGGAAATCGGGGTCGCCCGGCCCGACGCCGACGGCGTGGACGGGTGCCGTCGCGTCGCCCTCGGGGGCCGTGGCGGCCGCGGCCGCCGGATCGGGTCCGGCGTCGAGGTCGTACGCGTCGCTCACAGGGTCACGTCCCCCTCGCGGGCGTCGCTCGCGACGTGGACGAGCTCGTTCGTCAGGCCCGCGGCGAGGCCGCTCCCGCCCCGCCGGCCGACGTTGGTCACCGCGGGCACGCCGTGCTCGGCCGCGACCTCGCGCACCCGCTCGCGGCTCTCCGCGGCCTTCACGAACCCGACGGGCGTGGCGACGACGACCGCGGGCCGGGTGCCCGACCCGATGCAGTCCGCGAGCGCCAGCGCCGCCGTCGGGGCGTTGCCCACGACCGCGACGGCGCCGTCGTAGACGCCCTCGCGGTCGAGTTCGAGCACCGAGGCGGCCGTCCGGGTCATCCCCGTCTCGGCCGCGAGGTCGGCGCCGTTGCCGATGGCCTTCCGAACCGGACAGTCGTGCCCGCGGCCCGTGACGCCGGCTTTCACCATCGTGATGTCGGTCACGATCGGTCGCTCGTCGAGCACCGCCCGCGCGCCGGCGCGGACGGATTCGGACTCGTCGTCGCCGGTGAACCGGACGAGGTGCTGGAACTCGGGGTCGCCGGTCGCGTGGACCGCCTTCGCCCGCATCCGGTCGGCCAGCGTCCCCTGCGGGACGAGTTCGCGCACGCGATCCATGCTCGTCTCGGCGATCTCCATCGCGTCGGCCGTGGTTGCGCCGAGGTCCGCGTACTCCTCGAAATCGCCGTCCGTCGTCGTCCCGCCGTCGGTGGCTGTCGGGTTCCCGCCGCCGGCGTCCGCTGCTCCCTCGTCTCGCGGATCAGTCGTCATCGCTCGTCACCTCCGGGGCGTCGGTTCCGGCGCTCGCGCGCGCCTCGATGTCGCCGTCGGCGCGCAGGTTCGCGTCGCGCAGCTCGTCGACCGTCGCGTCGTCGGCGTCCCAGAGGCCGCGGTCGACGGCCTCCAGGAGCGTGTCGGTGATGCTCTCCAGCGCCCACGGGTTGACGTCCCGCAGCCACTTCTGGCGGTCGGCGTCGAGCGCGTACTTCTCGGCCACGTCGGACCAGAGCGCGTCGCTCACGACGCCCGCCGTCGCGTCCCAGCCGAGGACCACGTCGACCGTCGTCGAGAGGTCGCCCGCGCCCTTGTAGCCGTGTTCCTCCATGCTGTCCAGCCAGTCCGGGTTCAGGACGCGGGCCCGCATCGCCTTGCGCACCTTCTCCTCGTTGGTGTAGACGCGCACGTCGTCCGGGTCGGACGAGTCGCCGACGTACGAGGTGGGCTCCTCGCCGCGGGTCTCCGCGACGGCGGTGATGAACCCGCCGTGGAAGGCGTACCAGTCGGAGCTGTCGAACTCGTCCTGCTCGTCGGTGTCCTCGATCTTGACCGTCGCCTCGACGCTGCCGAGGCGGCGCTCGAAGGCGTCGTGGGCCTCGCTCACGCGGCCGCGGCTGCCGAGCGCGTAGCCGCCCCACTGGACGTACACCTCAGCGAGGTCCGAGCGGTCGTCCCAGTTGCCCTCGTCGACCGCCTTGTTCGTCCCCGCGCCGTAGCCGCCGGGGCGCGTCGTGAACACGCGGTGGGTCGCCGCGGCCTCGGCGTCGTCGGGGGCCATCCCCTCGGCCTCCAGTCGATCCCGCTCCTCCTCGACGTGCTTTTTGACGTAGTTCATCCCGTGGGGCTCGTCGAGGGCGACGACGGCGTCGACGGCGTCGTGGACGACGCTCGCGGCCTGGGGGAAGGCGTCGCGGAAGAGCCCCGAGACGCGCGTGGTCACGTCGATGCGCGGCCGGCCGAGCTCCTCGAGCGGGATCGGCTCCACGTCGTCGATCCGTCCGGCGTCGGTCCAGACCGGCCGGACGCCCATCAGCGCGAGCACCTGCGCGATCGTCTCGCCGCGCGTCCGGACCGTCGGCGTGCCCCACGCGACGACGCCGACCTCCTCGGGGTACGCCCCCTCGTCCCGTTGCTCCCCGTCGTCGCCGCTCGCCCGTTCCGCGGGGCGTTGCGCCGCGCTCTCCTCGCGGTGTCGCTCGGCCACGCCGTCGGCCACCTCCCGGCCGACCTCCCACGCGCTCCGGGCGGGCACCTTCCGCGGGTCGAGGGTGTAGAAGTTCCGCGCCGTCGGCAGGAGGTCGACGCCGCCGCGCGTCGGCGCGCCGCTCCCGCCCGGCGGGACGTACTCGCCCGCCAGCGCGTCGGCGGTCCGGGTGATCTCCGCCGCCGCCTCGCGGACCCGGGGCGCGGCGACGTCACAGACGTAGGAGAGCACCTCGCGCAGGTCCTCGTGGGCGCCGGGCTTCGCCCGCGCGTCGCCCAGCGGGTCGAGGTCGACGACCAGCAGGTTCAGGTTCGACTCGCCCGGGTCGGCATCGGCCTCCGAGGCGGGGAGGTCGAAGCCGTGGTCGGCGAGCGTCCCGACGAGGTCGAGGCTCGTCTCGTACACCGCGTCGGCGGCCTCCGCGTAGGTCATGCCGAGGTCGTCGTCGTAGGTCCCCGGCTCCTGCCGCATCCGGTCGTAGTCCACCCCGAGGACGCCGGCCACGCTCTCCCGGAGGCTCGGGGCGCCCGGGTTCTCCAGCCGCGTCAGCGCGACGAGGTACTCCACGAGGCGGTCGCCCGCGGGTGGTTCGCCCATCGTGTGCAGGCCCATGCGGATCTGCGTGGTCTTGACGTCGGTGACGTACTCGTGGACCCGCTCGACGAGTTCGTCGACGTCCACCGCGTCGCCCGCGACGTCGCCTTCCGTGAGGGTCGTCCCGGCCTCGTCGGGCCCGCGGACGTCGGCGCGGTCGTCGACGGTGCCGTCGATTCCGAGCTCCAGCGCCAGGTCGAGCTCGTCCACCTTCTCGCGCAGCAACGATTCGAGGTGCTCGCCGTCGTCGGTCCGGGCGTCCTCCATCCCGGCCTCGCGGTAGCGGTCGGCCAGCTCCTCCAGGTCCGCGAGTTCGTCGTAGGTGCCCGCGTTCGACATCACGGGCGTCAGGTGGTCGACGACCGCGGCGTACGACCGGCGCTTCGCCTGCGTGCCCTCGCCGGGGTTGTTGATGATGTAGGGGTAGACGTTCGGCAGGTCGCCGACCAGCTGGTCGGGCGCGCTCTCGCCGTCCAGACCGACCGTCTTGCCGGGGAGCCACTCCAGCGACCCGTGGGTGCCGAGGTGACAGACCGCGTCGGCGTCGAAGGCGTTCCGGAGCCACCCGTAGAAGGCCACGTAGTCGTGTGGCGGCTGGAGGTCAGAGTCGTGGTAGACCTTCGAGGGATCCATCCCGAAGCCGCGCGGGGGCTGGACGGTGACGAGGACGTTCCCGAACTCGACGCCCGGGATCGCAAAGGGTCGGTCCAGCGGATCGCCCCACTCCTCGATCACGTTCTCGCGGAACCGGTCGTCGAGGTCGGCGAACCACTCGCGGTAGCGGTCGGGCGCGACGGTGTCGACGCTCAACTCGCGGACGTCCTCGGGCGCGACCCAGCGGTCGTCGAGAGTGAGCTGCGAGGTGAGTTCCCCGACCAGCGCGTCGCCGCTCGCGGGGAGCCCCCGACCGCCGGCCGTCGCCCCGCCCAGGTCGTACCCCCGCGCGTCGAGTTCGTCGAGCAGGTTGACGGCGCTCTCGGGGCTGTCGAGGCCGAACGCCGTCCCGATGCCGTCGTCGCTCGGCGGATAGTTGTGGAGGACGACCGCCACCCGGCGCTCGTCGTTCGGGACGTGTCGCAGGCGCGCCCAGTTGACCGCCAGGCCGGCGGCGTGGCCCACCCGGTCCTCGATTGGGAAGTGCTGTTTCGGCGCCGAGCCGATGCCCGCGGCGTCCTCGGTGCGCTCCTTGCCGCTGATGGGGTGGGTGATGACGTTCCCGTCGAACTCCGGCAGCGCCACCGAGAGCGCGAGCTCGAAGCCCATCACGCCCGTGTCGCTCCGCTCGTAGCGCGACCGCGAGCGCATCGTCGTGACCGTCTGGATCACCGGGACGCCGAGGCGGTCGAGGAACACGTCCCCGGCGTCGCCCTCGTCGTCCCCCGACCGGCCGCGCTCGTCCATCGACAGCGAGAACATGAACGAGGAGAGGACGGCGTCGACCACGGGCTCCCCGTCCTCCAGCAGCCACTCGTCGACGACCCACTCGGCGTCCTCCTGCTCCTCGGTGTCGGTCGCCGGGTTGCAGAAGATGGGGAGGGCGTCCGCGCCGCGCTCCTCGATCGCCCGGACCTGCGCGTCGACGTACCGGGTGTTCTCGTGGGTCCAGTGGGACTCGTAGAACCAGATCGCCACCGTCGGGCGGTCGGGGTCGAAGGTCGCCCGGAGGTCCGCGTAGGACGCCGCCGGGTGGTCCGGGTGGTAGACGCCCTCCGTCGGCAGGGCGACCGGGTCGTCGTAGGCGAGGTCGGCGTCGCCGTACTCGTCGGCGAGGAACCGACAGCAGTTGGCGACGTTGGTCGCGCCGCCGCGGTCCAGGTACTCGTATACCCGGTCGCGGTCCGCCGCCGCGACGGTCGTGTCCTCGACCGCGAACGCGTCGCCGGTCGACTTGACCACCAGGGGAACGCCCGCCGCGTCCAGTCGCTCGACCGCCCGGTCGTACCCGGGCATGCTGTCCTCGCTCCCGTGGAGCCAGCAGACGACCGCCGTCGCCCCCTCCAGCTCCGCCAGGAACGCGTCCACGTCCCCCGGATCGTCCAGGTCGCTCTCCGACCGGACGACGAGGTCCGTCTCCAGGTCACCCGCCGCCCGCTGGACCGCCCCCAGTTCGTTCTCCGTCGCGGTGTACAGCCCGATGGTTGGCATAACGTTGTTAAACCTCGGTTTCGTTAGCGCAACTGTGTTTGAACCCAGCAGGGACAAAAAGCCTTCGGGGAGGCGGAGCGAGACGCTCTCCTTCGCCGATATCGTCGGCCAGGAGGAACTCAAGCGCGCTTTACTCGCTGTCGCCGCGAACGACGGCCTGGACGGCCTGCTGGTGCGCGGCGAGAAGGGGACCGCGAAGTCCACGGCGGTCCGTGCCCTGACCGACCTCCTCCCGTCCCAGACGGCCGTTCGGGGATGTCCGTACGGCTGTCCGCCCGACGACCCCGGGCGCCAGTGTCTCGAGTGTCGGGAGCGCACCGACCCGCCGACCGTCGAGCGGGCGGTGCCGCTCGTGACCCTCCCGCTGGGCGCGACCCGGGAGCGCGTCGTCGGGTCGCTCTCGGTCGCGGACGCCCTCGACGGCAGCCACGAGTTCGACCCCGGGCTGCTCGCGCGGGCGAACCGCGGGCTGCTCTACGTCGACGAGGTGAACCTCCTCGACGACCATCTCGTGGACGTCCTGCTCGACGCGGCCGCGACCGGCGTCAACCGCGTCGAGCGCGAGGGGGTGAGCGTCGTCCACCCGGCCGAGTTCACCCTCGTCGGGACGATGAACCCCGAGGAGGGGGACCTCCGGCCGCAGCTCCGGGACCGCTTCGCCCTCCAGGCGACCGTGACCGGCTGCGAGGACCTCGACGACCGGGTGGCGATCATCGACCGCGCGCTCGGCCGCGACGGGGACGCGGACGCCGCGACCGGTCCCCCGGCCGGCGACCCCGCGGACCGCCTCCGGGGCGCGCGCGAGCGCCTCGACCGCGTGACGCTCCCCGACGAGTTCGCCCGCGAGACGGCCGAGCTCTGCCGCGACGCCGGGGTCGAGGGACACCGCGCGGACATCGCCACCGCCCGGGCGGCCCGGACCTTCGCCGCGCTCGACGGCCGGGAGAAGGTCCTCCGGTCGGACGTGCGCCGCGCCGCGGAGCTCGCGCTCCCACACCGGATGCGGTCCCGTCCCTTCGAGGACGCCCCCGACCCGTCGGAGGTCGTCGCGGATCACCTCGACGACACGGACGGGGGGAGCGCGGACGACGACGCGGCGGAGCCCGACGCGGACGGGGGGAGCGCGGACGACGACGCGGCGGAGCCCGACGCGGACGGGGGGAG
>JBDGSZ010000127.1:0-2172 GCA_042217265.1 Haloferacaceae archaeon | reverse complement strand
CGCGGACGACGACGCGGCCGGCTCCGACGACGCCACCGACGGCGCCGAACGCGAGGACGACCGGGACGGCTCCGGGTCGCGCGGCGACCGGCCGGCCGATGGGAGCGGCGACGTGGAACGGTCACCCGAGGCGGGCGACCGGGAGCAGTTGCCCGATGCGGACGACGGGGGCGAGTCCGCCCCGGACGCGGACGGGACTCCCGGCCCCGTCGGAGCGTCCGGAGACGACGCCCGCGGGGACGACCCGGCGTCGGCCGCTCCCGTTCACAACCCCGACGACGACGGCGAGGAGGCAACGCCGCTGGTCCCCGGCGGATCCCGCGCCGGGGTCGGCGAGGCCCGCGCGCCGGACCTCCCGTCGCCCGACGCGCCCGCGCCCGACGAGGGGTCCCGCCCGGGCGACCGGCCGGGAGCGGCGGGCGACGGTCCCCGCGTCCGGACCGAACCCGCCGAGACGGGGGACGCGGTGGACGCGGCCGCGTCGGTTCGGGCCGCCGCGGCCAGGGGTGGGGAGGCCGTGGAGCGCCGGGACCTCAGGCGGTCGGTCCGGGGCGGGGACGACGCCGCGCTCGTCCTCTTCGCCGTGGACGCGAGCGCATCGATGCGCCCGGCGATGCGGACCGCCAAGGGAACCGTGCTCGAACTCCTGCGCGACGCCTACCGGGAGCGCGACGAGGTTGGCTTTCTCGCCTTCGCGGGCGAGGACGCCGAGGTCCTGCTTCCCCCGACCGACAGCGTCACCCTCGCCGCCCGTCACCTCAAGGACCTGCCGACGGGCGACCGGACGCCGCTCCCGGCCGGCCTCCGGACCGCCGCGGAGGTGATCGAGCGGGCCGACCCCGCGGCCTGCGTCGTCGTCGTCGTCACCGACGGCCGCGCGAACGTCGCGGACGGCAGCCCCGTCGGCGAGACCCGCGAGGCCGCGCGGCGGCTGGCCGATCTCGGCGCCCGGACCGTCGTCGTCGACGCCGGCGATGACCGGCCCGGGGTCGTCCCCGCGATACTGGAGGCGACCGGCGGCGAGCGCGTCCCGCTCGCGGCGCTCTCGGCCGAGCGCGTCGACGCCGCCGTGGGCGCCGCGCGGGACGGCGACTGACGCCCCCGCGTCGCCGCCCGGTCGCCGCCACGCGGCCGGCCCGCGGTCAGAACAGGTGGAGCCGGTAGGCGCCCCGCTCGACCCCCTCGTCGTGGTAGACGACGGGCTCCTCGACCGCGGCGACCCGGTCGCCCGCCACGGCGGCGGCGGTGACCACGCCGTCGGTCGCGACCTCGTCGCGGGGGCCTTCGCGCGCGTCGACGGTGCGGAGGCCGTGGGCGTCGGGGTCGCGCCGGCGGAAGTGCTGGGCGCCCGGGACCGCGACCCGGTCGCCGTCGGCGCCGACGCCGCCCGCGAACCCCTCGACCGGCGCCCGCCATCGCCGCGTTCCGTCCGGGGCGTGGCCGAAGGCCGAGTGCTCGTCGGGGTGGAGGCCGTCGGTCTCGCGGCCCTCCTCGGGGTAGCTGTTGCCGGTTACGAAGACCGCCCCCGCGTCGGTCGCGTGGACGTGGTTCGGATATGCGTAGAGCGTCTCGTCGCCCACGGCGGTCGGCGTGGCGAGGTCCACCCGCCACCGCACGTCGCCGCCGGCGTCAAGCCGATAGCCCCGGTAGTCGCCGTGGCTGGCGACGACGGCGCCGCCGCCGACCAGTGAGACGTCGCCCACGCGCCGCTGTCCCGCGTTCCCGGGATCCCAGCGCCACCGCTCGTCGCCCGTCGCCGCGTCGAGGACCACCAGCCCGTGGTCGTGGTCGCCCGGACACCGGTTGTACGCCACCGCCACCCGGTCGGCGTCGGCGTCGACGGCGATGGGGGAGGCGTCGGCGCGGACCGTCCACGCGACGGTCCCGTCGGCGTCGAACGCGTAGACGGCGCTCTCGAAGGTCCGGCCGTCATCGCCGCGCTCGTAGCGGCGCGCGGCGGCGAAGAGCCGCCCGTCCGCGGCGTCGAGCGACGCGACGAACGGGAGCTGGAACCGGGCGTCGCGCGCCGGCTCGCCCACCTCGGCCGCGGTCGCGTGGCGCCACCGGATCGCGCCGGTCGCGGCGTCGTGGAGCCGGACCGTCCCGGCCGGGCCCCGCTCGCCGACCGCCACGCCGTCCGCGAACGGCGTCGCGGCGACGAGGGCCGCGTCG
>JBDGSZ010000009.1:0-16767 GCA_042217265.1 Haloferacaceae archaeon | reverse complement strand
CCCGTCGACGACGAAGGTGTCGCCGGCGTCGGCGTAGGCGTGCCCGCGGTGGACCTGTGTCACCTCGCCCTCGATCGCCGCTTCGCGCAGCCGTTCGGTCGGGAGGAGCGTCTCGGCGTCGATGTCGGCCATGGGAACCGGTGAGGCCGGCGGCGGCAAAAGCCCGTCGTCGGGGGGTGCCGAGCGCCGCGGTTATGTCGGTGGCGTCCACACGGGACGATATGGACTGGAAGCGAGAGCGTGACGGACTGGCGGTCGTCGTCGGCATCGTCGTGGTGGTCGGGATCCTCGCAGCCGGCGGGTCGATCGCCCGGTTCGCTACGACGCTGGTCGCGACGTTCCTCGGCGTCCTGCTCGCCCTCCAGGTCGCCGGCCGGGGCGGCCTCGCGGCCGCCGGAGCGGCCACGCCGGTCCCGGCGGCGGGCGGACGGGCGGACCGCGAGGAGACCGGGGACGAACTGCGTCCGGACGCCGGAACCGAGCCGTCGGCCGGAGCGCCCGACGGAGAACCGACCGCCCACGGCGAGGACGGGGGCGGGGCGTCGAGCGCCGAAACCGGTGCCGCCGGGGACGGGAACGCCTCCGACGGCGGCGACGGAACCGACGCCGATGCCGGGAGCCGGTCCGGAGACGGCGGCGGATCGGACGGCTCGTAAGGCTATCCGCGGCGGAGCTCGTCGCCGTCCTCGACGAGGATCCCCTGCTCGACCGCGAGGTCGACGAGCCGCTGACACTCGTCGTAGTCGAGGTCGTACGCGCTCGACAGTACGTCGACGAGGTCCTCGCGCGCCATCGGGAACTCCCGGTTCCGGAGCAGCCGGAGGGCCTTCCGGTATGTGCTCGCAGGGCTCTCGCCGAGCCCGCGGAGCCGACCGCCCGACCCGCCAGCGTCCGCGTCGGCCGCGTCCCCGTCGTCGCCGACCGCGTCGACGCCGTCGCCGCCGGTCGCAGCCCCTCCGTCGTCGTCGGCCGCGTCGTCATCAGCCGTGTCTTCGTCGTCGGCCGCGTCGTCATCAGCCGTGTCTTCGTCGTCGGCCGCGTCGTCGCCGTCGGACGTCGTCCCGACCGACCGGAGTCCCTTCTCGCCTGCGGCCGTCGACCGGCCGATGACGTCGACGCCCCCGGCGTCGTCCGTTTCCTCCGTGGATCCCTCCCCCTCCGTGGAGTCGTCCGCGTCAGCGGCGGCGTCGCCCGTCCCGGGGTCGTCGCCGGTCGCACCATCCCCGTCGTCGAAGGTGATCTCGGACGGGAAGTCGAAGCCCTCGGTCTCAGGGTCGGTCCCGCCGGAGCCGGCCGGGGCGTCGGCGTCGGAGCCCTCCGCCGGTCGGTCGAGGATCCGGGAGAGGAGTCTGTCGAGTTTCCCGTCGCAGTCGGGACAGAGGACGACGTCGACCGGTTCGGCGCCGTCGCCGTCGGGGACCAGTTCGCGGGTCGACAGGGTCCGCCCGGCCGACCCACAGAAGTAACACGAGCGCAGTTCCATGGCGGGGGCCACGCGGAGGCGGTCCCTAAGGGTTTCGTCGGACGGAACCCCCACGCTGCCGTCGGGGCGATGTCGAGGGTACCTGGCGGGTCGCGCTCGACGGCCGGCACGGGCGAACCCGACGGGGTCATGACGCCGTCGGGGACTTGCGCAAATCTTATCAACCCCAGGCGTAGGATTCCAGGACGGCTTCGTCGAACCACGCGAAGCCAGCCAGATCCCGCCGGATGCACGTACCCCCCACGTCGTGCCACGTGTCCGTGCCGAGACCCCCCAACTCTCGCCGGCGGGATATCCGCTCCCCGGGCGCTCCCCCCTTGCCCGGGGAGCCATGCCGTACTGGAGACGCGTCGACACCGGAACCGTTACCCCGTCGGGAGCCACAGCCTTCCCCGGATGAGTGACCCGACGTACGTGACGGCGTTCGAGGACCACGCGAAGCGAGCGAGCGTCGGCCTGCCCGGCGCCGTCGTGCGCGACCTCCCGTTCGGTGTCGACGAGGAGCTGGGCGTGCGGCGGTCCGACGGCGGGGGCGTCGCCGTCGCCGTCGACCCGGACCGGAGCGACCCGAGCGCCGTCGTCCGCGAGACCGAGCAGGGGGTGCGGCTCTATCTCGACCGTATGACGGTCTACGAGGCCGGCCTGCTCGACGGCGAGGTCGAACTCGCGGTGCGCGAGGGCGGCCTCCACGTCTCGCCGGTCGAGTAGGGCGGATCAGAACAGATCGTCCGGGTCGGCGTCCATCTCGGCCGCCAGCGCCTCCGGCGATCCGTCGACCGACAGCGAGTCAAGCGCCCGGCGGAGCTCGGTCTCGTCGGGCAGGGTGTAGATGGTACAGGCGACCGCGTCGTCGGTGGTCTCGACCTTGGAGTCGAAGACGAACGCGTAGTCCTGCCTGTCCGCCAGATCGGCCGCGACCGGGCGGACGATGTCGCTCCCGCTGTCGTGGACGAACTCCGGCGGCGTGTGCTGGATGGTCGTGTCGAGGACGTTCGCCCAGCCGTCGATGAACCCGCTGGTCATGATGTTCCCGACCTCCTCGACGGCGCTCCGGTGCATCGACGTGAACTCGTCCTCGACGGCACCGGCGCCGAGGCGTTCGGCGACCTTCGCCGCGGAGGCCTCGTCGAAGAGGACGAGCAGGTGGCCGCTCGGCATCCCGTTCAGCTCGGCCCTGACGCCGACGCGTGGCCGGTCGCTCGTGCGCTCCGGGAGCCGCTCGGTCGGGAGGAAGCGGAGCCGGCTCACGTCGACCGTCGTCTCCGTGCCGGTCATCGTCGTCACGTTCTCCCCCGCCCGTGCGGCGCCCCGGACCGCCATCCGGTTGAACGTCCGGAGCCGGTCGAGCGGGATGGGCGCGTCGGCGTCGGCCAGCTGATCGGCGAGCACCCGGCGGAACCCCTCGCGCTCCGGGAACAGGTAGACGGCGGCCTCGACGGTCGCGTCCATCGTGTCGAGGAAGCTCGAGAACGCGAAGACCTGGTCGTCGCCCTCCAGGTCGGTGTCGTCGGGGATCAGTCGCCGCCCGCTGCCGACGACGAACGTCGGCGGCGTGATCTCGATGCCCGCGCCGAGGTGATCGGCCCAGCCGTCGGTGAACCCGGTGATGAGGATGTTGCCCACCTCGCTGATGCGCGACTCGAAGGCGTCGCGGTCCTCGGGCGTCGGGCCGGGGAGGTTCCCGACCAGGCGTCGCGCCCCCTCGGCGTCGAAGACGATGAGCGCCTCGCCGGCCAGCGCGCCGTCGAACCCGATCGTGACGCCGACGTGTTCGCCGACGCTGAGTTCGTCGACGATGTCGTGCTGGCGGGCCAGGTCGACCGTCGTGGCGGCGACGTTCGGGGAGACGCCCGTGAGCGTCCCCAGCGACTCGGCCGCGCGCTCGGCGCCCTGGTGAGCCAGTTCGTTGAACGTCCCCAGCCGGTCGAGGTCGATCCTCATCCCGCGACCTCCTCGATCTCGGCGAGCACCTGCGGCCCCTGGAAGGGCTTGGTGATGTACCCCTCCGCGCCGGCCTGTACGGCCGCCTTCATCTTCTCCTCCTGGCCGACGCTCGTACACATGATGACGTCGGCTTCCGGGTCGGCCTCCGTGATCTCGCCCGTCGCCTCCACGCCGTCCTTGACCGGCATCACGATGTCCATCATCACCACGTCCGGGTCGTGTTCCTCGTACAGTTCGACCGCCTCCACGCCGTTCTCCGCCGTCGCCACCACGTCGTGGTCGTCCGAGAGCGTCTCGGTGAGGAGGTCCCGCATGAACTCCGAATCCTCGACGACGAGCACGTCGAGCGACATACGAGCCCGGTCCGCGGGTGGCCGTATGAATCTACGGCCGGGATTATCCGTTCTGAAAGCCAGGGAGGGGCGGGGATCTGGACGCCGGCTCGTCCGACAGCGGCTCGCGACCCCCGCTCGGCGCCGTCACGGGCCGGCACGGGTCGTGGGCGACGCGCCCGCTCGACGGACGGGGTCGGAGGCACCGCGGACCCGCAGCGCGGCCGCCCGCGCCGGCGAAAGGACGAAGTCGGATTGGCAACATAAGGGTAAATCATGAGCGACGCCGAACGACCAGTCGACGCCGGATCCGGGGCGGGTACGGACCACGACCACCACGACCACGACATCGAGGGCCCGGGATACGCGACCCCGCAGGCGGCCATCGAGGAGTCCGAACCCGAGGAGGTCGCGTACGTCATGGGGCTGTACGTCGGCACGGACGTCGACGCGCCGGACTTCCTGGCCGTCGTCGACGTCGATCCGGACTCGGAGACGTACGCGGAGGTGATCGACCGGGTGGAGATGCCGAACAGGGGCGACGAGCTCCACCACTTCGGCTGGAACGCCTGCTCGTCGTCGTGTCACGTCGGCGGCCTCGAACGCCGGCACCTCGTCGTGCCCGGACAGCGGTCGTCGCGGCTCCACGTCGTCGACACGAAGGAGCGCCGGTCGCCCGAACTGACGGAGGTCATCGAACCCGAGGAGGTCTTCGAGCACGACCTCTCGGCGCCCCACACGGTCCACTGCATCCCGGACGGGCAGATCCTGATCTCGATGCTGGGCGACGCCGACGGGTCGACGCCGGGCGGGTTCCTCGAACTGAACGAGGAGTTCGAGGTCGAGGGGCGGTGGGACCCCCCGGGCGAGATCGAGTTCAACTACGACTTCTGGTACCAGCCGCGCCACGACGTGATGGTCTCGACGGAGTGGGCCGCGCCGGAGACGTACTACCCCGGCTTCGACATGGCGGACGTCGAGGCGGGCAAGTACGGCCACAGCCTCCACTTCTGGAACTGGTCGGAGGGGGAGGTCGAGCAGACCATCGACCTCGGGGAGGAGGGCCTGCTCCCCCTGGAGGTCCGATTCCTCCACACGCCAGAGCACGCCCACGGCTACGTCGGCGCGACCCTCGCCTCGAACGTCTTCCACTTCCACCGCGAGGGCGGCGAGTACGTCGCGGAGAAGGTCATCGACTTCGAGGCGCGCGAGCACCCCGACTGGGACATGCCGGCGCCGGCGCTGCCGACGGACATCCTGATCTCGATGGACGACCGCTACCTGTTCGGGTCGAACTGGCTCCACGGCGAGGTGTTCATGTACGACATCAGCGACCCCGCCAACCCGCGGGAGGCGGACACGCTCTCGATCGGCGGGCTGTTCGGCGACATCCAGGAGGTCGGGGGCCGGGAGCTGGTGGCCGGGCCGCAGATGCTCCAGCTGTCGCTCGACGGCGAGCGGCTCTACTGGACCACGTCGCTGTTCTCCTCGTGGGACAACCAGTTCTTCCCCGAGGAGGGCGAGAAGGGGTCGGTGATGCTGAAGGCCGACGTGAACCCGCGGAAGGGGACGATGGAGCTCGACGAGGAGTTCCTCGTGGACTTCGGCGAGGTCGGCCCCGGCCCGGCCCGCGCCCACGAGATCCGCTGGCCCGACGGCGACTGCACGAGCGACGTCTGGCAGTGAGCGGCCCGCACCGCGTCACCCTGGAGTGGCGGGACGGCCGGACGGCGACGGTCGAGGTCGATGCGGGCGAGACCGTGGTGAACGCCGCGGAGGACGCCGGGGTGGGCGTGCCGTACGGCTGCCTGACCGGCGCCTGCGCGACCTGTACGGGGCGCCTGCTCGACGGCGACCTGACCCACCGGCGCGAGCCGCGGGCGCTGAAGCCACGCCATCGCGACGCGGGCTACGTCCTGCTCTGTATCGCCGAGCCGCGGAGCGACGCACGCGTCCGGGTCGGCGCGGACGTCCAGGCGGAGCTCGTCGAGAACCCGTGGAAGTGACCCCCGCCCGAACGGACCGAGAGGAGAATATTTATCCGTCGTTCGGTGCCTCTATCCCCTGATGTCCGACACCGGGACGAGGGGGCTCTCGCCGGGGGCGGCGCTTCCGGATCCGACGGACGCCGACAACGTGATCTACGATCCGTCGCCGGCGCGGCTGCGCGAGTTCTCCCGTCACCTCGAAACGACGACGGAGTTCGGGTCGCCGGCGTACGTCAGCGAGCAACGCTCGCGGTGTGCCGACCGGACGAGGAACGCCGTCGACGACGAGTTCGACGCCGCGGACTACGAGCGCGTCGAGTCGGCGCTGGACCTCGCCCGCGAGCGCGAGATGGTCTGTGTCGACCGGCGCCTGGGTCGGCACCCGGACCACACGTACTGCTGTCGCTTCTACGTGCCGAAGGAGTACGGCCGCATCGCACTGTCCCTGTCGAAGCTGTTCGAGCCGGCGCCGGACGGCGCCGAACCGGACTTCCTGACCGTCCAGGCCCCCGACCGCGACGAGGTCGCCATCCGCGTCCTCCCCGACGAGGGCGTGACCGCCGTGCTGGGTAGCGACTACACCGGAGAGGCGAAGAAGTCGTTCCTCCGGCTGTACATGTACGAGACCAAGCGACAGGGGGGGCTCGGACTCCACGCCGGGAGCAAGCGCGTCAGGCTCCGGACCGAGGACGGCCTCGAACAGGTCGGTCAGGTGTTCCTCGGCCTCTCGGCGACCGGCAAGTCGACCCTGACCGCCCACGGCCTCCGCCTGGACGACCCCGAGGAGGCGGTCATGCTCCAGGACGACGTCTGCGCGCTCGCCCCCGACGGGACCGTCGCCGGCAGCGAGGGCAACGGGCTGTACATCAAGACCATCGGCCTGGACCCCGAGGAACAGCCGGCGCTCCACGAGGCGGCCACCCACGAGTCGGCGCTTTTGGAGAACGTCGCGGTCGCCGAGGACGGGACCGTCGACTTCGACAGCGACGAACACACCTCGAACGGCCGGGCGAGCGTGCTCCGCGAGCACCTCCCCTCGGCGGCCGACGACATCGACCTCGAGCGGGTCGACCAGGTGTTCTTCATCACGCGCAACCCGACGATGCCCCCGGTGGCGAGGCTCTCGCCCGCGGAGGCCGCGGCGGCGTTCATGCTCGGCGAGTCGATCGAGACGAGCGCCGGCGACCCCTCGCGGGCGGGCGAATCCATCCGCGTCGTCGGCACCAACCCGTTTATCGTCGGGCCGGAGGGCGCGGAGGGCAACCGGTTCCGCGACCTCGTCGACGCCCTCGGCGCGGAGTGTTTCGTGCTCAACACCGGCCAGGTCGGGACCCGCGACGTCGGCGTCGAGGACTCGGTGACGCTCCTGCGGGAGATCGCCCGCGGGACCGTCGAGTGGACCGACGACCCGGCCACGGGGCTGACCGTCCCCGCGTCGGTGCCGGGGATGGACGTCAACGCCTTCTCCGTCGCCGACAACGTCCCCGACCACGAGCGCAGGCTGCGCGAGCTGCGCGAGGAACGACGGGCGTACCTCTCGTCGTTCGAGGACCTCGACGAGGAGATCCTGGACGCGGTCTACTGACGGGAGCCGCGGCTCACACGGGCAGCCGGGAGCGCGCGAACCCCACGGCGGTGCGGAGTTTCGAGGGCCGCCGGATGCGCTCGACCTCCGCGTCGGTCAGTTCGAAGTCGAACACGTCGCGGTTGGCGATCAGGTGGTCACGGCTCGACGTCTTCGGCACGGTACAGACGTTCTCGTGTTCGATCACCCACCGGATGGCGACCTGCGCGGCGCTTTTGCCGTACTTCCGCCCGACCTCGACGAGCACCTCGTCGTCGAGCACCCCGCCGTGACACAGCGGGCTGTACGCCGTTAACAGGACGTCCTCGCGCCGGCAGTACGCGAGCAGGTCGCGCTGGTCCCAGTAGGGGTGAAACTGGACCTGGTCGGTGAGGATGGGCGCGTCCGAGACCGACCGCGCCTCGTCGAGCAGGTCGACGCCGAAGTTCGAGACGCCGAGGTTGTCGACGAGCCCGCGGTCGACCGCCTCGTTCATCGCCGCGAGCGTCTCCTCCAGAGGCGGGCCGACCGGGAGCCGGACGGGCGAGAACGGCGGCCGGTCGTTGGGCCAGTGGATGAGCAGGAGGTCGAGGTAGTCGGTCCCGAGCCGGGAGAGGCTCTCCTCGACCGATCGCAGGGCGTCGTCGTAGGTCCGGCTCGACCCGCCGAGCTTCGTCGCGAGGAAGACGTCCTCGCGATCCACGTCGCTCGCGTCCAGCGCGGCGCCGACCTGCCGCTCGTTCCGGTAGACCTGCGCGGTGTCGAGGTGGCGGTAGCCGACCTCCAGCGCCGCCGCCACCGTGTCGCGGCAGTCGGTCCCCCTGAGTCGCCAGGTCCCGAGGCCGACCGCCGGCAGTTCGACGCCCCCCGCGGACACGCGTCCGTCGTCCATGGGGATGTGAGGGCGCGACGCGACCTAAGTCCCACGGGCGTCAGGGTTTCGTACGTGCGGTCCGTTGATCGGGTATGGACTTCGAACGCAACGTGGGCGGGCGCGACCGGGTACTCCGGGCCCTGGTCGCCGTCGCGCTCGTCGCGGTCGCGGGTATCGCGCTCCGGGCCGGTCGCCGGGGGGTCGCGACGGTCGCCGTCGTCGGCGCCGCCGGCCTCGGGTTCAACGCCGTCACGTGCTTCTGTGGCCTGAACGCGCTTCTCGGCGTCGACACGACCGAGAAGTAGCGGGCTCAGGCCTCGTCGGCGTCGTCGGTCACGTCCGAGAGCGGCCGGAGCCGGTACGCGCCCGTCGCCGTGTGCTGTTCGAGGACGACGCGCTCCGTCTGCGGCGCGGAGGCGATGGTCGGACTGGTGACCCGGGTGCGTTCCAGGATGTCACAGAACCGCCAGTAGCCCTCGTCGGTCATCGGCGGGGGCTTGTCGCCGGGGGGCCGTAGTTCTTGTCCGGCCGGGGGCCGCCGGGTGCGGCGGGGATCCCGGGGTCGCCACATCCAAGCACCGGCGTCCCGTTCGCTCGCACATGTCCGTCGACTCAGGGCGGGGACCGAGCCCGGCCCTCCTCTCGATGACCTGGGAGGACGTCCTGTTCGCCCACTGGCCGGTAGACGCCGAACGCGTGGCGGCGACGCTCCCCGACGGGCTCTCGGTCGACACGTACGACGGGGACGCGTACCTCGGCGTCGTCGCCTTCGTGATGGACGCCATCGGGCCGCGCGGCCTCCCGGTGGGCCTCTCGTTCGCCGAACTCAACCTGCGGACCTACGTCCGGGGCGCCGACGGCGGGCGGGGGGTCTACTTCTACAACCTCGACGCAGACGACCGGGTCGGGGTCGCCCTCGCGCGCCGCCTCTTCCGGCTCCCGTACTACCGGGCCGAGATGACCGTCGAGCGCGACGGCGAGGTCCGCTTCCGGTCGCGGCGGGCCGGCGACGGGTCGGCAGCCTTCGACGCGACGTACGCGCCCGCCGGACCGGCGTCCGCGGCCGACCCCGGGAGCCGCCCGCACTTCCTCACCGAGCGGTACCGGTTCTACACCGCGTCGGACGGCGGCCGCCTCTACCGCGGCGACGTCGCCCACGAGCCCTGGCCGCTGGCCGAGGCGACGGCGGAGTTCGGGCGGAACGACCTGTTCGCAGTCAACGGCTTCGACGACCCGGAGGGCGACCCCCTGCTGCACTACGCGCCGCGGATCGACGTGACCGCCGGGCGGCTCCGGCGGGCGTGACCCGGCGCCTCAGTCGTCGCCCAGCAGGGTCGACGCCAGGCGGACGAACATGTAGGCGACGACCGCGACGACCGCGATCGAGAAGAGGAGGCCGACGACCGCGACGAACCCGAAGGCGATGCCGGCCCCGCGCGGCCCGGCGGCACACCCGGCGAGCGACGCGGCGCCCGCGACGGCGACCGGCGCCCGGACGCGGACGCGGGTGGGTCGGTCCATCGTGGGTACCCTGGCGGCCGGGCGGTCTTCAAACCGTGGGTCGGACGACGACGTGGCGGCGGCCGGCTGACGGGCCGACCCGGCGCGGCCCGGGAGCGAAGGGATGAACCCCGTCGGGCCCGTAGCGTCGGCGATGAGCGTCACGTACCGCTGTATGAACTGTCTCAAACACACGGTGAGCCGCGCGTTCGACGTGGCGTACCTATCGGCCACGTGTCCGACCTGCGAGTCGTTCGAGCGGCTGGTCAACGAGGCCGTAGTCTCGCAGTTCCGGACCTTCGAGGACGCGCCGCCGGCGGACCTCGACTGGGACCGACTCGACCGCACGGAGAAGCTCCTCGTGAGCGAGCGGGTAGCCCGTCGGGGCCGCGCGATCGAGGACATCTCCGTCGAGGGGTAGCCCGGGCGCCCGGGCCATCCCGCGGTCCGCCAGCGGCGGCGCCGTGACGACCGGTTTTTACCCCCGCCCGCACCGCGTTCGTGTATGCCGCCGCTCTCGGACGTGACCGTCCTCGACGTCACCCAGATGGTCTCGGGACCGTTCGCGACGATGCAGCTCGCCGACCTCGGCGCGGACGTCTACAAGGTGGAACGCCCGGACGGGGGGGAACTCGGCCGGTCGAACCCGCCGTTCGTCGACGGCCGGAGCACGTACTTCGCCGCCGTCAACCGGAGCAAGGGGTCGGTCGCGCTCGATCTGACCGACGACGACGGCCGCGAGGCGTTCCTCTCGCTGGCCGAGAAGGCGGACGTCGTCGTCGAGAACCACCCGCCCGGCCGAATGGAACGGTTCGGGCTGGGCTACGAGGCGGTCAGCGAGCGCAACCCCGGGATCGTCTACTGCTCCATCACCGGCTTCGGCCAGACGGGTCCGTACCGCGACCTGCCCGCGCTCGACATCGTCGCGCAGGCGATGAGCGGGGTGATGAGCATGACCGGGCCGCCGGGCGACGAGCCGTACCGCGCCGGCGTCCCCATCGGCGACATCGCGGCGTCGATGTACGCGGCACAGAGCGTCGTCACGGCGCTCTACGAGCGCGAGCGGACCGGCGAGGGCGACTACCTCGACGTCTCGATGCTCGACTGCCTGACCACCTGGCTGACCGTCAGGGCCGGGTGCTCGTGGGGGCAGGACCGCCCCTACCCGCGGATGGGGAACGCGCTCGAGGAGTTCGTCCCGTACGGCGTCTACGAGGCGGCCGACGACCACCTCGCGGTCGTCGTCGTGGCCGACCACCACTGGGAGCGGCTGTGTGCGGTCCTCGGGCGGGAGGAGCTCGCCGACGACGAGCGGTTCGCCACCATGGCCGCGCGCCGCGACCACCGCGAGGCCGTCGACGACCTGCTCGCGTCCGAACTCGCCGACGGGACGGCCGAGGAGTGGTTCGAGCGTCTCCGCGAGGCGGGCGTGCCCGCCGCGCCCGTCCGGGACACCCTCGAGGTCCGCGACGACGACCACGTCCGGTCGCGCGGGCTGATCACGACCGTCGAGGACGGCGACCGGGCGGCCGACGCCATCCGCTACCCGGTCGACTTCGCGAACCTCGAGCCCGAGCCGCCGGACGCCGTCCCGGGACTCGGGGAGCACACGCGGGCGGCGCTGGCGGAGGCCGGCGTCGACGAGGAAACCATCGCCGAGGTCGAGGCCCGGATCGAACCCCCGTCGCCGGAATGACGACCGTCGCGGCCGACCGCGCCGAACCGGCATCGGAAGGGACATGGGTGCCTCGGCCGTAGCTCCGGCACCTCGATGCTCGACATCGGTCCCCGTCACGAGACACTCATCGACGCCTGGGCGTCGACGGTCCGCACGTCCGCGAGCGGGCGGAACTACGACTTCACTGCCCCGACCCGGACGGACCTGCTTCGCGACCGCGTCGACCGGTTCCTGGCGTCGCCGTCCGGCGAGCGGTTCGGCGCGTTCTGGTCGCCCGACGTCATCCGGAACGCGACTTACGGGGGCCCGGACGCGGTGCTGGACAACTGGAGCCGGCCGATGGAGGAACTCACCGGCCTCGTCCGGACCGTCAGGGACGCGGAGTCGTACGACCCGGGGTGGGAACGGCAGCTCCCGGACGTGGTCACGCCGGCGCTCTGGGAACTCTACGGCCGCCTGGATCCGTCCGAGCGACCGGTGCTCGACAGCTGGGTGCGGCGGGCGCTCCCCCTGTTCGGGGTCGCGAGCCCCGGAACGCACGCCGAGGGCGTCGAGCGCCTAGAGGCGTTCCGGGAGCGGTACGAACGGCGGGTCGGACACGTCACCGCGGGAACCGACCACGAGGTGCCGCTGTACGACGAGATAGAGCAGTTCCTCTACGCCGCCGTGACGCTCGACGAGGCCGCGCTCCGCGGGACCCTGTCGATGACGGAGGCGGAGTACGCCGTCTTCGAGGGCTGGGACGCCGTGCGGTCGGGGAACGGGACGTAGCCGAGTCGCCGCCCCGGACCCCGAGCGCGAACGCTTTCCGTCTCCGGCGGGACGACAGGAGCGTGACGGCTCGGATCGACATCACGGTCTACGAGGAGGCCGTCGGGGCACCGGTCTCGTACAGCCACGAGGACGTCGTCGAGTTCGAACTGACCGACACGCTCGTCGTCTACACCGGGGACGACGAGCTCGAGTACGCGCTCGACGACCTCGAACACCTCGCGGTGTCGACGCCCGAGGGGAGCGGCATCCACTGGAGCGGCTTCCTCGAACGCCACGTCGAGAACCGCGAGTACACGCGAGCGAGCGGGGACGGGGACGGCGACCGACGCGAGGTGGAGTGAGGACGGGCGTGCGACGCCGCGGCCCGTCCGGACGGACCCTCGCCGGCGTGAGCGCCCGGGCCGGGAACGCCGGTCGGCGGGGGGCGACCGTTTACTCGAAGACCCCGCCCTCCTCGGCGAGCGACTCGACGGCGCGCGCGACGTCGCGGGCCTCCTCCGGGGGGAGCGCCACCTCCACCTCGTTGCCCTCGCCGTCCTCGAACGCGAACTTGACCCGCTCGTCACCGAACTCCCTGACGCCGACCGCCTCGACGTCGTAGAGCTTCGCCGTCGCGGCCGTGTTCGAGGCGCCGACGTGCTTGACCGCGCCCTCGTCGAGTTCGAACGCGAACCGGTTCAGGTCGAGCGTGAACACGGTCGCCGCTGGGAGCCCCGGCGACATATACCCTCGTGGCCCCGTCGCGTCGGCGCCGGCGGGGACGGCCCGGCGGCGTCGGCGCCGTCACCCGCAAGGGCGGTCAGCCGTGGTGGAGTTCGCTGTACCGGGCCTCGACGTCGATCATCGGTCGCGGGTAGTCGACGCCGAGTTCGACGCCGTACTCGGCCTGCTCCCGGTCGCTCATCCGCCAGGGGCGGTGGGCGTACTCCGGCGGGAGGCCGTCGAGCTCGGGGAGCCAGGTGGTGACGTAGTCGGCGTCGCCGTCGTACCGCTCGGCCTGTGAGAGGACGTTGAAGTGGTTGTCCCGGGAGTCGTTGCCGACGCCGGCCTGGTAGGCCCAGTTGCCCCAGTTCGAGGCCACGTCGTAGTCCACGAGCCGCGCCTCGAAGTGGGCCGCGCCCCACCGCCAGTCGACGCGGAGGGCGTCCGCCAGGAAGGAGGCGACGTTCTGTCGGCCGCGGTTGGACATGTAGCCGGTCCGGTTCAGTTCGCGCATGTTCGCGTCGACGAATGGCACGCCCGTCTCGCCCTCGGCCCATCGGCGGAACGCCTCGCGGTCGCGGTCCCACTCCTTGTCGACGTCGCGAATGCCGGTCGGCACGAAGAAGTCGGCGCCGTGCTTGACGAACTGGAACTGGAAGAAGTCACGCCACAGCAGCTCGAAGACCAGCCAGTAGGTGTCCTCGTTGGCGACCCGCTCGTCCTCGTAGCGCTCGACCTCCCGGTGGATCCACCGGGGGGAGAGACATCCCGCCGCCAGCCAGGCTGAGAGCTTCGAGGAGTAGTTCGCGCCGAGCAGGCCGTTGCGCGTCCGCTTGTACTCCCTGAGGTGATCGCCCTCCCAGACGTACTCGCGGACCCGGCGCTTGCCCGCGGACTCACCGCCCTCGAACGGGAGGACCGCACGGTCGTCCCGCGGGGGGTCGCGGTCCGACGGCCCGAGCGTCGGCACCTCGCCGGGGTCGAGGCCCCGGTCGGGCGTCGGGACCGTGTCGGGCGCGGCGACGGGGTCCCGGACGGCGGCCCCGCGCTCGACCTCCTTGCGCCAGGGGGTGAACGTGTCGTCGATGCGGTCGTACGGCGTCGGCAGGTCCTCGATGTGGTACAGCGTGTGCGTCCAGCGGCGCTCGAAGCCGACGTCCCCGGGCAGCGCGTCACGGACCGCGTGCTCCCGGGTTATCTCCTCGGTCGCCGGCTCGGTCTGGGCGTAGACGGCGTCGGCGTCGACCCGCGCCGCGAGGTCGGGGACGACCGACTCGACGCGCCCCTCCCGCACCAGCAGGTCGCCGTCCCGCTCACGGAGGGCGTCCCTGAGGTCGAACAGGCTCTCGCGGCGGAACCGGGCGCGGACCGGTCCCCGCTTGTCCGTCCCGTAGCGGGTCTCGCCCCGGCGACGGGGGTCGGCGACGTAGACCGGAACCACCTCGTCGGCGGCGGCGACGGCGTCGGCCAGGGTCGGGTTGTCGTCGACGCGGAGGTCGTCGCGGAACCAGACGACGGCAGTGTCCATGGGGATCACAGGGGTCGATCACATATGAAACCGGAGCAAGCGGACGGGTGCCGAGTTCGACGGCCGCCGGACGGCGAACGTCCGGAGAGGAGCCAGGAGTGGGATTCGAACCCACGGATTCTCGATTACAAGTCGAGCGCATGAACCGCCCATGCTCTCCTGGCGCGGTACGTCGGTTCTCAATCTCGCCTTGTATCGCTTTCGACCCGCTTCTCGAACTCGACGCGGTGGGGGGCGTATCCGCGCCGCTCGTAGAACCGCCGGGCGTCGTCGTTCCCGGCCATGGCCTCGAGCGCGACCACCTCGACCCCCTCGGCGGCGAGGGCACGCTCCGCGGCGTCGAGGAGACGACGGCCGACGCCGCGTCCGCGGCGGTCGGGACGGACGTAGAGGTTCCGGACGACACCCCGGCGGCGGTCCCGTTCGTAGCGCCCGGCGTCGGGCGCGAAGGAGACGAAGCCGACGGGGGCGGCGTCCACGGCCACCCGGAGTCCGCCGACGGCGAGGAGCCGCGCGAACGACTCCCGGACCGTGGCGCGGTTCGCGTCCGCGAGCAGGTGCGACCCGTGCCCGCGCTGGTCGGCCGCGAGCGCGACCCACATGTCGGTCACGGCCTCGATCTCGTCCGGCTCGGGCGGGCGGACCTCCATGGAACCGGTCGACCGCGTACGCTGAAAAACCTCGGGGCGCGCCCGACCGTCGATCGGGGCCGCACTCCCCTCGTCCTCCGCAAACGTTTTTTTATATAACGAACAAGAACCTACCAAGCATGACATCCGATGACACGCGTACGCGACGGAAATACCTGAAGCTGACCGGGGTCGCCGGAGTCGGAGCCCTGGCCGGCTGTATGGGCGGCGGCGCCGGCGGGGGTGGCACGGCGACCGAGACCGAGACCGCGACCGAGAGCGGCGGAATGACGACGACGGCCTCGGGCGGGTCCGGATCGGGAGGATCCGGCGGCGAGCCGATCCCGATGGGGACCATCCTCCCGATCACCGGGGCGCTCTCGGCCTACGGGGGCGGGATGCAGAAGGCCGCCAACCTCGCGGTCGAACACATCAACGCCGCCGGCGGTCCGCTCGGCCGCGAGATCACGGTCTTCAACAAGGACAGCCAGACCCAGGCTTCGAGGGCCCTCCAGAAGTACAGCACGCTGGTCAACGAGAACGACATCATCGGCTTCGTCGGGGCGGCCTCCTCGGGCGTCTCGGTGCCGCTCGCACAGCGCGTGTTCAGCGACAAGGTGATGCAGGTGTCGAACGCGTCGACGACGCCGGCGCTCGCCGAGATCGGCTACGGTGACGACGGGAAGCCGCCGAAGTACTTCGCCCGGACGGCGCCCAACGACGGGCAGCAGGGCATCGTCATGGGGCAGATTCTCAGCAAGGACGAGTACATCGGGGCCGACTCGGCCGCGTTCCTCTACGTCGACAACCCCTACGGCGAGGGGCTGGCCAAGAAGGCGAGCCAGGCGTTCGAGGGCGAGACGACCGCGATGGTCGGGTACTCGAAGAAGACCACGGACTACTCCTCGACCCTCGACAAGGTGTTCGCCGACAACCCGGACGGCGTCGGCTTCGTCGGCTACCCCGGCAACGGGAAGACCATCTTCAAGCAGTGGTCCGAGGGCGGCTACGGGGGCCAGTGGGCGCTCAGCGAGGGCATCAACAGCCCGGAACTGTTCAAGAACATGTCGGACGTCTTCTCCGGGATGTACGTCGCCTCGCCCGATCCGGAGAACACGCAGGGGGCCCAGCGGTTCAAGCAGGCCATCGGCCAGGCCAACACCCTGTTCGCGCCGCACGCGTACGACGCGATGTTCCTCCAGGCGCTCGCGATGCACAAGGCCGGCGAGGCGTCGGGAACCGCCATCGCGGAGAACATCCGTGCGGTCAGCCGTCCGAACGACGGCGACGTGACCGTCACGGTCAACGAGTTCGACAAGGCGAAGCAGGCGCTCGACGACGGCAAGTCGATCAACTACGAGGGCGCGTCCAGCCCGGTCGACCTCAACCCGTCGCTCGAGCCGCTCAACCGGTTCGCCATCCTGCAGATCGGTGACGACGGGTCGACCACGACGAGAGAGCAGATCCCCCGGTCGTTCTTCGAGGGGAAGCTGTAGGCCCGCCTGCGGGCAGCCGGCCCGCGGTCGCTTCCGACCGGCGGCGGAAGGCCACGCGGGGGCGCCGCGGTCAGTCGGTTCCGCTCGCGGCGGCGCTCTCGCCGCCGCCGCCACCGAGATAGAGTTCGACGACCTCCTCGTTGTCCAGGAGCGCGTCCCCGGTGTCCTCGAACCGGTTCTCGCCCATCTCGAGGACGTAACCGCGGTCGGCGCTACGGAGCGCCTTGCGCGCGTTCTGCTCGACCATCAGGATGGCCGTCCCCGACTCGTTGATC
>JBDGSZ010000033.1:13626-16874 GCA_042217265.1 Haloferacaceae archaeon | reverse complement strand
GATCACTTGAATCATCGAAGTGGAGTGTGAACTGAACGATTTTGCCAACTGGAGTATCGTCCGTCATCCGGTCAGCCATGCTTTATTAAGTGATTTCTTCTTTTTAATAATCTTTTCACGGTTGTCTACCAACAGGACACAACCGAACGGGGTACTGGTCGGCCGGTCGGGACCTGCCGTGCCGATCGGTGGAGGAGCGGCCGCCGGAGCCCCCCGAGAACGAGGCGCTCGTCGAAACCACGCTTATGATGCCCACCGCAGTAACGGCCGACATGGAACCGAAGTCGTTCTTCCACGTCGCGATCAAAACCGCCGACCTCGACGCCAGCGAAACCTTCTACCGGGAACACTTCAACGCCGCTGTCGTTGAGCGCGGGAACGCGACCGATGGGGAAGGAGCCACCGCTGTGAACCACGTCACCCTCGATATCGCCGATAAGCTCGTCTACCTGTTCGACGAGGCGCCGTACGAGGCTGCCGGCCTCGTCGAAAACGTCTCTACCGGATTCCTCCACTACGGGTTCGTTATCCCCGACGTCGACGCCGCGCACGATGAACTGGCGGCGTCCGGCCTCGAGTTCGTCATGGAACCGACGACGTTCGACGACCTGCGGATCGCTTTCCTGACCGACCCCGACGGCGTCCGCGTCGAACTCATCGAGCACCGGTGAGGCCGACGGACCGGAGCGATCGTCGGAGGTATAGCACCCGTTCATCGCTGCGGCGGCCCTCGGTTGATCCTGTCCGGCGGCGACGAGAACACACACGGTCGACGTGACGGATCTACACCACGAGACGAAGGCTCACGAGGATCATCCGGTCGATGTCAGACTCCCAGCGCAGCGGGTCTCGCTCGGGAGCGGGTCGAAGTCGTCGCTCGTGGCCGTCGAGGTGCGGCGGGGCGGCGCCGATGCCGTCGCGGGCACGGGCGCTGGGCGTAGGGTCTTTATTCCTCAAGCGCGTGTGTGACCATGTACCATGTGTCACCACTATGACCGCGTTTCGTGGGAGGAACGCGCCGACTCCGAGGAGGAGGACGCCGACGAGGAGTGGACCCCCGACCCGTTCAGCGACGAGCCTGCCGAGGACGTCGAGGTGCTGACCGACGGCGGCGACGAGTGAGTCAACGGGCCGTTTTCATCGACCGGGTCAGTAGTCGCCGAGCACGCCGAGACGCCGTGCGCGCCGCGTCGCCCGGGTGAACACGACGTATCCGAGGCCGAGGTATCCGGCGGCGACGCCGACGAGCACCGCGAGGTCGGCGGGGGGAAACTCCCAGAGCCGCGTCCCGTCGACCATCGCCCGCTGGAGGAGCGCGCTCCCCTGGACGAGCGGGAGCAGGCGGGTCCACCCCGGACCGAACGCCGGCGCCGAGACCAGCACCACGAGGCCGAACTGGAGCAGGTTGAGCCAGTTCCCGACCCGCTTGTACAGGACCGCGACGCCGCCGGCCGCGAACCCGAGTCCGAGGGCCGAGGTGATCGCGAGGCCGGCGACCGTGACGACCGTGAGGAGGTCGAGCGCGAGGTCCGTCCGGGTCATCACGAGCATCGCGGCGAGGATCACGCCGGACGTGACGAACGTCCGGACGACCTTCGCGACACCCTTCAGGAGCGCGACCGGCGCGAACCCGAAGGGCGTGGTGACGTGGCGTTCGAGGGTCCCCCACTGTGCCTCGCTCCGGACGTCGTTCGCGATGGACGTGTACGCCCCGACGGCGAGCGTCCAGAGGAAGTACCCGACGACGATGCCCTCGATGGAGTCGGTCAGCGCCCGCCCGGCGACCATCCGGCCCCCGTAGAACAGGAGGCCGAAGAAGAACACGCCGAGGACGATCCCGCCGACGGCGTCCGCCGGGTAGCGCACGAACACGAGGTACTCCCGGTAGAGGACGGCCCGCGCGAGGTCGGCGTATCCGGCCGCGACCGCGTCCGTCCCGCCGCGTTCGTCCCTGCCACGGCTCATCGAGCGTCACCCCCGCCGGTATCGGTGAGCTCGACGAGCGCGTCCTCGAGGTCCGGTTCGACCGTCGACACGCTGCGCGGGGTGACGCCGAGTTCGCGCAGCCGCTCCATACAGTCGTAGAACCCGCCGCCGTCGACGGCGATCTCGACCGTCGGGGTGCCCGTCCGCCGGTCGACGTCGGCCACCGGTACCGACCCCCGGAGCTTCCGGATCGTTGTCCGGTCGAGGTCCGGGCTCGCGACCCGGTATCCCCGCGGTCCGAACCGGTCGAGGATGGCCCCGACGGTCCCGTCGGCGACGACGCGACCGTCGCTCATGACGAGCACCCGGTCGCAGACGCCTTCGACGACCTCCATGTCGTGACTGCTGAGCACGACCGCGAGCCCCCGCTCGTCGGCGAGGCTCCGGAGCTCCTGACGGAGCGTCACCGAACTCTCCACGTCCAATCCCAGCGTGGGCTCGTCGAGGAAGACGACGTCCGCGTCCCCCGCGAGGACGCTGGCGAGCGACACCTTCTGTTTCATCCCCCGCGAGAGGTTCCGGACCGGCTCGTCCGCCTGCTCGCGGAGGTCGAACCGGTCGAGAAGCCGGTCGTGGCGCTCCGCGACGGAGTCGGGGTCGACGCCGTCGATCGTCGCGAAGTACCGCAGGTTCTCCCGGACGGTCAGCCGCCAGTAGTCGTTCCGCGACCCCTCGAAGGCGGCGGCGACGCGGGCGTGTGCGGCCCGCGGGTTCGCCGCGACGTCGATCCCGCAGATCCGCACCCGTCCCGCGTCCGGGAGGACGATCCCGAGGAGGGACTTGATCGCCGTCGTCTTCCCGGCCCCGTTCGGCCCGAGCAACCCGAGCACCGTCCCCGGTTCGACCCGGAAGCTGACGCCGTCGACGGCCGTCACCGCGTCGGGACCGCTCCCGAACCGCTTTCTCAAGCCCTCGACGGCGACGGCGGGGGGCCGTGTCGACCCGTCCGGGATCCGGTCAGCGGCGCGCTCCGGCTCCACGGGCGTCTCGTCCACGGATTCCGTAACCGCTTGACGAGGAAAAGCCCTCGCACGCGGCCGCCGCTCGGCCCCCCGCGAGTCGCTCGTCCGGACGCCCGGGCACCAGGACCCCGGTCGACCGCGGCCGGGTCGTCACGGCGCCGTAGCCGTCCCGAAGTCGGTGACCCTATTCGGGTCGCGCCCGGGGGAACGGTATGCAGACGAACGACGGCGGGCACTACGAGGCTGCTGTCGACGCGCTCGCACGGCGCGACTACGAGGCGGCCGGGGACGCGTACACCC
>JBDGSZ010000033.1:11017-13526 GCA_042217265.1 Haloferacaceae archaeon | reverse complement strand
GCTGTCGACGCGCTCGCACGGCGCGACTACGAGGCGGCCGGGGACGCGTACACCCGCGCCGGCCGGCGGGTGCTTGCGGACCCGCGCGAGGGGACGGACCCGTTCGCGCCCGACGAGCACGGGTGGGTCGGCCACGGCCTCCAGCACCTGGTGGCCGCGGCGATGGCCTACCGCGTCGCCGGCGTGGAGACGCGCGCGACGCGGCGCGCCACGGAGGGCGAGGCGGCGGCCCGCGACCTCGAACACGCGCTCGCCGCCCCGGCACAGCACGCCTGCCTCGCCGAGTTCGCCGCCGACTTCCGGGCGGTCGCCGACCGCGACGACGCCGCGGCGGCCTACGAGTCGGCCGCGGACGCCTACCGCTCGGCCGCCGACGCGGTCGATGACCCGAAGACCCTCATCACCACGCCGCTGTTCCAGGCGGCCGCCGCCCCGATCCGACAGGCCGCACGCGGACAGGCCGACGGCGAGGTCGCCGTCGAGTGGTCGGACCTACACGGCTCGGATCCGTCACGACCCGGTCCCTTCCTCGCCCGTCGGACGCGCTACAAGCGCCAGCGGTTCGGGTCCCTCGTCGCGGCCTGCGCCCGGGACGGATACCTCGCCGCCCCCCGCGGAACCACGGAGTACGACAACGCGAATCACCGGTGCCCGGCCTGCGAGTCGACCGACGTGAACTGGATCGGTGGGGCCGTCCTCTGCCTGCGGTGCTCGGCGCCGATGGAGCGCCGCTGAGCGGGTCGGCGGCTCCACGCGGGACCCGGGTCGGCCGGTACGGCCGCGACGGGTCCGCGCCGTTGCGCGCTCCCCGACGGCTCCGATCGTGTGGATTCGTTCCCGACGGCTTCCCGCATATGAATCTAACTGCCGCGCGGAATTTTGACGGTTATCGAAACCATATTTCGACAGTGGTCTAATAAACGTGTGAGATGTCCGCATCCGACGAGACCGACGACGTCACCGGCGTACCGATCACGGATACCGACGACACCGTAGATGCGGCCGAGGGCGGTCCCGCCGCTCCGAACGGCTCGATTTCCGGCGCGTTCCGACCGGCACAGCGCTTCTACGAAGCGATGCGCTCCACGGACGGGTAGGGTCCCGGCGGTCACTCCTCGTCGTCGAACGCCGACAGCGTGTGCTGGGTCTCCGACGGCGCGTCGGACACGTCCCGGTCACCCCCCGCGTCCCCGGATCCGCGGCCGTGTCGCTCGGCGATCGCCTCCGCCGCGTCGCGCCCGCCGGAGAGGGACGCGCGCCGGGCGACCTCCGGGTCGGCGAGCCGATCGGCCGCGGCGGCCTTCACCGTGCCGTACCGGTCGTGGAACCGCTCGCGCCGCGCCTCGTACTCGACGACCGGGTACGGGTAGTCCTCGCCGATCCGGACGCCACACTCGTCCTGGACGTGAAGCGGCGTCTTCTCCGGGGCGTCGAGGTGGGTCGCCGGGAGCGGCGCCAGTTCCGGCACCCACTCCGTGATCCACTCGCCGTCCGGGTCCTGGTCCCGGACCTGCTTTCGCGGGTTGTAGAGGCGGACCGTCGGCTTCCCGACCAGCCCCGCCTGGGACTGCCATTGCGTGTAGTTGATCCCGGCGTCGCTGTCGATCAGGTGGTAGTGGTACCAGTCCGCGCCGACCTGCCACGGCTGCTGAAGGACGTGATGGAAGAACGACGCGCACATCGCCCGCATCCGGAAGTTGAGCCAGCCCGTCCCCCGGAGACACCGCATCGAGGCGTCCACCATCGGATAGCCCGTCCGGCCCTCCTTCCAGGCCGCGACCAGGTCGGGATCGTGGCGGTCGGCGTTGAACCCCCGGAGGGCCGGGTTCACGGCCTCGTCGACCCACCCGGGCCAGTCGGCGAGCTTCTGGTTGTAGTGCCTGTTCCAGGCGAGGCGGGAGAGGAACATCCGCTTCCCGTTCCCGTCCGGTGCGTTCGCGTCGACGTACCGGAAGGCCTGCCTGACGGACAGACACCCGAACCGGATGTACGGCGAGAGGCCGCTACACCCCTCCCGGGCGTCCTTCGGCGAGGAGACGTTCCCCGGGTACGACCCGATCTCCTCGACGAACCCTTCGAGCCGGCGGCGCGCCGCCGGCAGCCCGCCGGTCGGGACCTTCGCTTTCGTCGGGGTGACGCCGTACGCGTCGGCGACGCGGTCCGGCGTGAGCCCGGTGGCGGCCCGCTCGACGCCGACGGCGTCGGGGTCCCAGTCGTGCGGGTCGGCCGTGACGTACCGCTCGAACGCGTCGCTCCAGTCCGCCCGCGTCCGCTCGGCGTTCCGGACGATGCCGTCGCCGCCGACGAACGTGACGTCGGCCTCGGCCGCGGCGCGCGCGTCACGCTCGCGGCCGTACCGCCCGGTGACCCCGCGCATCGCCACGACGTCCCACCCGCGGTCCCGGAACCGACGGAGGACCGTGACCGGGTCGCCGTGCGCGAACGTCATCCCCGCACCGGCGACCGACCGGTAGACGCCGTGGAGGCTGTCGAGACACTCGTGGAGGAA
>JBDGSZ010000033.1:0-10917 GCA_042217265.1 Haloferacaceae archaeon | reverse complement strand
CGCCCGTTCCGCGAGTGACGACCACCATGGTTCGCGACTACGACCGCTCCGCGGTACCCGCGGTCCACGACCTGAGCGAGGCGCCGCCCGTCCGTGACGAACCGGGCTTCCGGCAGGTCGTCTTCCGCGGCATCGACCAGATGATCGGGTTCTCGCAGGTCGGCCCGGAGAAGGAGGACGGCGATCCCCACACCCACCCCTTCGAACAGGCGAACATGCTCGTGGACGGCCGCCTCGACTTCCACGTCGACGGCGAGCGGGTGGCGCTCCGACCGTACGACACGCTGGCCATCCCGCCCGAGGTGCCCCACACCGCCCGGACCGTCGAGGGCGAGACGGCGACGCTTCTGGCGTTCTGGCCGCTCCGCGAGGATCGCGTCGACGCCACCGCCTACCAGGAGGAGTTCCCGGACCTCTGAGTCCGGGGGCACCCCCGGGCACTTGCGTCCGGCGCCCCTCGGTACGCCGTGCTCGTTCCGCTTTCCGTCGCCGACTGTATGACCCGCGAGGTGGAGACGACGACGCCGGACGCCACGGTCCGTGACGCCGCCCGGGCGCTGGCCGCGGCCCAGGTGGGGTCGCTCGTCGTCCACGAGGCGGGCGCGGCGGTCGGCATCCTCACCGAGTCGGACCTGGTCGGGTTGCTGGCCGAGGGGGCCGCGGTCGACGCCCTCGCGGTCGCGGACGCCATGACGCCGGACCCGACGACGGTCGAGCCGGAGGCCTCGCTGGAGCGCGCGGCCGAACTGCTGACCGCGGGCGGCTTCCGGCGCCTCCCGGTGGTCGACGACGGCGACCTCGTGGGCATCGTGACGACGACCGACCTGTCGGACTACCTGCCGCGCCTCGCCGCCCGGCGGCGTCACGCCGACGCGGCCGTCGGTCCCGACGGCCGCCTGGCGCCGTCCAACCCCGAGATGGCCTACGACCTCCCGGAGTGGGAGTTCGAGGGGGTCGACGACGCCGACGGCCTGACCGCGGGCGACGTGGTCCGGTTCCGCAAGGAACTGTCCGACGCCGACGTGCGCGCCTTCGCGGAGGCCAGCGGCGACACCAACCGCCTCCACCTCGACGAGGGGTTCGCCGCGGGGACGCGGTTCGGCGGCCGCATCGTCCACGGCGCGCTCGCGGCGGGCCTGATCTCGGCGGCGCTCGCCCGCCTGCCCGGCCTCGTCATCTACCTCTCGCAGGATCTCCGCTTTCTCGGCCCCGTCGGCGTCGGCGAGGTCGCCACCGCGGTCTTTCGCGTCTGTGAGGACCTCGACGGGGCGAAGTACCGCCTCGACGTCGCGGTCCACGACGCCGACGGGGACCGCGCCGTCGACGGGTCGGCGGTCGTCCTCGTCGACGAGCTGCCCGGGGATGTCGAGTCGCCGGCGTCGCCGACGGCCTGACCCCTCGGGTCGAAACCGGTCCGGTTTTGCCGCCCCGGTGCGCGTGTCGTGGCATGCCGAGCGACGCCGACCCGCCGGGCCTGCCGGTCGTCTGCCCCGAGTGCGGGACGACGACCCGGGTGCCGGTCGACGAGGCGGCCGAGACCATCGAGCGCCACAACGACCGCCTCCACGACGGCCGAGAGGTCGCCCGGGTCGACCCGGAGATCGCGGACCGCGTGGCCGACCTCGCGGCCGAGGACATGGGGCTACTCGACGGCGGGTGAGCGCCGGCGGGATCGACCGCGACGCCGCGGCTCCTAGTCTCCCGGTTCCGGGCTCGACGCCTCCTCGCCGGCGACGAGGGCGACGAGGTCCGTGGCGCTGAGGATGCCGACGCCCGAGCCCGCCTCGTCGACCACCGGGAGGTGGTGGGCGTCGTGTTCGCGCATCCGTCGTGCCGCCTCGCGGACGGTCGCGTCCGTCGACACCGTGACCACGTCGGTCGTAGCGTAGTCGCCGACGGTCGCCTCCGACGGCCGCCGGTCGTCGGCGGCCATCTCGACCACGTCCGTCGAGGTGAGGATGCCCTCCGGCTCGCAGTCCTCGTCGGTCACCGCGACCGACTTGATGCCGACCTCGCGGATCGCCCGGGCCGCCTCCGCGAGGTCGGCGTCGACGTCGATGGTCAGGAGCGGCGACGACACGTACCTCTCCACGGGAACGTCTTCCATACCCCACGCTCGGTCCACGGGCGAATAAACCTATCACCGGATCCGACCGCGACGGCCGCGTCCGGGCCGACGACCCGACGCCACACCCCTCCGACGCGGCCCTCCACATGCCGACGGTTTATTCCGGTCCGGGACGAACGCGGCTACATGAGACACGCGAAGGGGACGCTCCTGACGGTCGACGTCGGCGCCCGCGAGGCGACCGAGGAGTCGATGGACGGGATGCTGTCGGCGTTCCTCGGCGGCCGCGGGGTCGCCACCCGGCTCGCCCACGAGCGCATACCGTTCGACGCCGATCCGTTCGGCTCCGAGAACCGGGTCTACTTCTCGACCGGCCCGCTCCAGCAGTCGCGGACGAGCTTCACCGGCCGGATGAACGCCACGGGGCTCTCGCCGCTGACCGACGGCCTGCTCTCGACCAACGCCGGCGGCTACCTCTCGCGGAACTTCGTCGCGACCGGTCACCCCTGCGTCGAGGTGGTCGGCGGGAGCGACGAGCTCCTCGCCGTCCACGTCCGCGACGACGGCGTCGAGTTCGAGGAAGTCCCCGAACTCGAGGAGGCGACCGTCCCCGAGGTGACCGGCTGGGTCCGGCGGGAACACGACCTGGACGCCGAGAATGTCCTCTGTATCGGCCCCGCCGGCGAGAACCTGGTGCGCTACGCCGCCGTGATGACCTACGAGTCGCGCGCGTTCGGGCGGGGCGGCCTCGGCGCGGTCCTCGGCGCGAAGGGCGTGAAGGTCATGACCTTCGAGGGCGACGCGGCGCCGCCGCTCGACCTGCCCGAGGACGTCCAGATGGAGGTCCAGCGGAAGGCCGCCACCGACGACAACATCCGGAAGCGCCAGGGCACCACCGCGGGCACGGAGTTCATCAACGACGAGTTCTCGCTCCCGACGCGGTACTTCAGCGAACACTCGTTCGAGGACGTCGAATCCGTCGGCGGCGACGCCGTCGAGGAGAAGAAGTACAAGAAGGGGTCCTGCTCGCAGTGTGCGTTCGCCTGCAAGCTCCCGACCCGCGACGAGGCGTCGGGGCTGGAGACCGAGGGCCCGGAGTTCGAGACCATCTACGCCTTCGGGTCGAACCAGGGCGTCGGCGACATCGTCGACGTGATGAAGGCGAACGAGCTCTGTGACGTCTACGGCCTCGACACCATCTCGTGTGGCGTCTCCATCGCCGCCTACATGGACGCCAACGACGCCTTCGGCGACGCCGACCTCGCACAGGACCTCGTCGAGCGCATCGCCTACCGCGAGGGAGTGGGCGACACGCTCGCCGAGGGCGTCGCCCGCTTCCACGACGACCTGGGCGTCGAGAACTTCACGGTCAAGGGCCTGGAGTTCGCCGCCCACGACGGCCGGGTGCTCCACGGCCAGGGGCTCTCCTACGCCGTCGCCAACCGCGGCGCCGATCACATGTACTCGACGACCCTGCGGCCGGAGTACGACGGCGTCATCGACCCCGAGGGCCTGGAGGGGAAGGCCGAGGTCGTCCGCGAGCGCGAGAACCGCGCGGTCATCCGCGACAGCGGCATCGTCTGTGCCTTCGGCGAGGACGACTACGTCACCGAGGACGTCCTCGAGGTGCTCCTCGACGCCGACTACGACGATCTCCTGGCGATCGGCGACCGAGTCGTAGAACTGGAGCGCCACTTCAACAGCAAGCGCGGCTTCGACCGCGACGACGACCGCCTGCCCTACGACCTCCCGGACTTCGAGGCGGCGCTCGACGAGTACTACGCCCTGCGGGACTGGAACCCCGACGGGACCGTCCCGGACGCGAAGGTGGCCGACATCCGCGGCCCGGCCGTCGGCGACGCCCCGGCCGACGACTGACCGCAGTCGGTCGTCGGTCGTCGATCGTCGGCTCCGGCCCCGTACTGCTACCCTCCGACCACAGGCGGCGCGAACCTGACGGTCGCGCCGTCAGACAGCTCCGTCGCGGCTCCCTCACGCTGTCGGACGTTCCGCCCGTCGACGGTCACGTTGACGTCCTCGCCCACCTCGTCGCCGTCGAGCACGCGCTCCTCGACCGCGTCGAACTCGGCGGCCAGGTCCCGGACGAGGTCGGCGACGGTCGCCCCCGCCGGAAGCTCACGGGCTACGGTCTTCGTCCCCACGGCGTCGCGCAGCGGCCCGAAGAAGTGACACTCGACGCGCATCGCCCCGGCGTATGGACCGGGACGCCTTGGGGCTGTGGTTGGCGGCTCCCGCGGGCGGCCGTCGGGCCGTCGGGGATCCCGTGGGTTCAAGCCGACCCGTCCCCGTTGCCCGACCGTGGAGGTCGAGGTCCGGACGTACGGCGACGTGCGCTCGGCCGTCGGCGAGCGGACGCTGACGCTCGACCTTCCGGCCGACGCGACGGTCGCCGACGCCCTGGCCGCGCTCGCGTCGGACTCGGACCTGACGATACCCGACGGCTCCGACGCCGACGCGCTCCTCGTCGTCCGCAACGGCCGGAACGTCGCGCTCGACGAGGGCCGGGCGACGCGGCTCGCCCCCGGCGACCGGCTGAGCCTCTCGGGATCGCCGATGCCCGAGTGACGCGGGACCGGATGGACGCCGGCGGCGCGTCGCGTTCGGGCTGACGCCAGGGACTTCCATGGCCGGTCCGGTCGCGCGGTTTCCGGCGGCCGCGTAAGGTAACGGTTATGAGTCGGGTGTTCCAAGGCCCGCGCATGCAACGACGCGCTGCGGCGATCTACGTCGTCGTCTTCCTGCTGGTCGGGACGGCGTCGTACGCGCTGATCGCGACCGCCGAGCGCCCGCACGTCTCCTTCGAGGACCCCGAGTACGAGCTCTCGCAGGGCGACAGCTTCCGGGTCGACGGTCGCTCGTACACCGTTGCCTCGCTCTCCGCGGAGAAGAGCGGCGGCGGTGGCGGCCACGGCGGCGGCGGTGGCGGCGTCGAGTACTCCGGCCAGCTCCAGTGGACCAACCAGTCGGCACAGTACACACAGACCTGGGAGGACGGCGCGACCGTGACCTTCCAGGGCGAGGAGTACGTCGTCCGGACGCGGAACGGCACCGACCCCTCGCGCTTCGCCCTGGAGCGGACCCGGAACCGGACCGCCATCCTCCAGCAGGACCCGAGCGCCGACAACGAGACCGTCACCCGGGACGGCGAGGAGTTCGTGGTCATCACCGAGAACGGCACCTCCCGGCTCGTGCCGGCCTCGGAGTACTTCCCAGAGCCCGAGCGCACCCAGTTCCGCGAGGGCCAGCAGGTCCAGTACAACGGCAACGCCACGACGTTCACGAGCGTCGGTAACGCGAGCGTCACGCTGTCCTGGACCGCCCCGCGGACGAACAGCATCGAACTGAGCCAGGCGGCTAACGTCACCCTCTCGGGCCAGCAGTACTTCGTCTACTTCGCCGACAAGAAGACCGTCGTTCTGGAGTCGGACTACTCGACCTACCGGGAGGACGTCGAGCGCATCGACCAGTTCACGCGCCACCGGAACGGCCTCTGGGGGGTCACCATCCTCAGCGGCGCGGCCGCCATCCTGCTCATCGGCATGGCGTTCCTCCCGTCGCGGTACTGAGGCGCCCGCCTTTCACCCGCCGGTCGGTCGCCACACTTCCCGGCCGCCCGCCTACCGGACCGTCGCCCTGAACCCGAGCGTCGGCGTGACCCGCGCCATCAGTTCCCGGTCGTACCCCGGGTACCGGCCGTAGTCGTCCGGGTCCGCGCTCCCGGGTTCGAGCATCCGTTCGACGACGAACCCCGCGTCGACGAGGGCGTCGTGGTACGCGCTCGCCGGTCGGCGGAAGACGGTCAGCTCCGGGTCAACGTCCCCGACGGACTCGCGCTCAGCCCCCGTCTCGAAGTAACTCCGCTCGACCTCGCCGGTTTTGGAGTCGACCAGGTCGTGGAACGGGTGGGGAACCGCCAGGACGAACGTCCCGCCCGGCCGGAGCACCCGCCGCGCCTCGGCGAAAGCGGCCCGGAGGTCGTCGACCATCTGGAAGACCCACGAGGAGTGGGCGAGGTCGAACCGGTCGGCCGCGAGGGGGAGCGCGCGGACGTCACCGGCGACGAACCGGACATCCACGCCGTGTACGCCCCGGTGGCGCCGGGCGTGCCGCAGTTGCTCCGTCGACAGGTCGACGCCGACGACGTCGGCGCCGTGGCGGGCGAGGCCGATGCTCCCCTGGCCGCCGCCACAGCCCAGTTCGACCGCGTCCAGGCCGTCCAGGTCCGGCAGGTGGGCGAACGGGTCGTCGTCGGCCCCGGGACCGAGGTGGACCGGCGCCGGCGGCACGCTCCCCTCGTCGGTGTCGGCGTTCCAGGCCGCCTGGAAGCCGTCGCTCCAGGCGTCCCACACCCGTCGGGTTTCCTCCATGCGGACGCCACCGTGCCGGACACGGGAATCCCTTCGGACCGGTCCGCGCTGCCCCCGCCGCTTACCGCCTCGTCAAGCGTTTTGCCCCTCCACCCTCAGGACCGGCCATGGCACGAGTCACGGTCACGCACAGCGAGTCCCACCCGGTCGAGATCGACCGCATCCGGGCCGCGCTCGACGACCACGACGTCCGCGCGGTCGAACTCCCGTCCGGGAACACCGCCGCGACCAACGACGCGTTCCGGGCGGCCGTGGCGGAGAGCGACGCGCTTGTCGTCCGCCCGGGCGACGTCACCCGCGAGACGCTGGCGTCGGCGGCCGACCTGCGGGTCGTCGCGGTCCACGGCTCGGGCTACGACCACGTCGACGTGCAGGCGGCCACCGAGCGGGGGGTCGTCGTCACCCACTCGCCGGAGGCGGTGGCGCCGAGCGTCATCGAGCACGCCCTCGGGGCGATGGTGGCGCTCCTGCGGGACTGGCCCGCGACGATGGCCCGCACCGCCGCGGGCGAGTGGAACGCCGCCCGGGAGGAGGTGGCGGAGGTCGGCGAGCGGACCGTCGGCGTCGTCGGCCTCGGCACCATCGGGTTCCGGGTCGCGCGGGCCGTCGACGCCGCCTTCGGCGCCGATGTCGTCGGCCACGACCCCTACGTGACCGGAGAACGCGAGGGTGACATCTACCCCCGCCACGACCGCGCGACCGTCGAGGACGCGGGCGTCGACCTCCTCGGGCTCGGCGACCTCTTCGAGCGCTCGGACCTCGTCACGCTCCACGTCCCGCTGACAGACGAGACCCGTGGGATGGTCGACGCGGACGCCCTCTCCCGCCTCGACGGCTACCTCGTGAACACCGCACGCGGGGAGGTCGTCGACGAGGACGACCTCCTCGACGCGCTGGAGACCGGCGGGGTCGAGTCGGCCGCCCTCGACGTGCGCGCCGAGGAGCCGCCGGCGGACGACGACCCGCTCGCCGGCCGGCCGGACGTGCTCGCCACGCCGCACCTCGCGGGCGTCAGCGACGGCTACCTCCGGCGGGCGGCCGACCGCGCCGCCGAGAAGGTCGCGACCGTCCTCGACGGCGGGCGCCCGGCGTTCGTGGTCAACCCGGCGGTGTTCGACTGACGCGGCGTCCGCGGTCAACCCGGCGGCGTTCGACCGGCGCGGCGGCGCGCGCCGTCGGAGCCGTCACCCGTCCGTCCGGTCGGCCTCCGCTCCCGGCGTCGGTTCTCCGCCGACGACCGCCCGCCCGGGCAGGTCTGGGTCCGGCTTCCGGCCCAGGGTGAGGAGCCGCTCCGTGAGCGTGAGTTCCTCCGGGCTCGGGCTCGGCTTCCTGACCTCCTCGTACTCGACCGCCACCGACCCCGAGTCCGCGGCGATGCGGACGGCACACAGCTGGTACGAGGGGTAGAACACCGGCGGCAGGACGCCGATGACGCCGTCGCGGCGGTGGAGGCGCTTGAGCCACGTCCCGGTGTTGACCAGCAACCCACCGTCGACCCGGCGCACGCCCGGACGATGGGTGTGTCCGTAACAGAAGACCGCCGTCTCGGGGCGATCGACGAACAACTCACGGGCGGCCTCCTCGTAGGGCGCCTCGGCGGCGACCGTGAGTTCGGTCTCGAAGACGCCGAAGCGGTCGATGGTCTTCCGCACGTCCCGGCGGATGAAGTGAAGCGGGATGCCCACGAGCACCAGGAGCCCGGCGACCGCCACGTTGATCGCGAGCAGGAACTGTACTGCGGTCCCGGCGGCACCGAACCCGTCGAGGAACGCCGATACCCCCCGACGGGCGCCGACCAGACGCCGGTCAGGTGAAGCCCCGCGAGGACCGCGAGGACGGCGCTGACGTTGAACAGCAACAGGAACGGCACCAGCGCGTACCGCAGGAGCGGGTTCATCTCGCGGTAGAAGTACTTCGAGAGCAGCCACACCGGCATCCGCTCGGTCGGCGTGACCGCCTGGACGTCCTTCAGCCAGTTGTACCGCCCCCGGTCGGAGAGCTGTCCCGCCCGGCTGGTCACGAGCGTGTTGTAGTAGTAGCCGAGCGGCGTCGCGTTCGGGTTCCCCCAGTCCTCGATCCGGTTGTTCGGGTCCCGCTGGTGGCCGTGTTCGAAGTGGATCTCGCGGTCGCCCACCGGTCGCGTCGTCGACTCCGCCCGGACGAGGTCGACGTTGTACTCGGCGAACCGCTCGGCGTACGCGTCGTACGCCGCGAGTTCATGGTCGTGATTGCCCGGCAACAGGGTCACGGTGACGTTCTCGCCGGTCGCGCGCAGCTGCTCGAACAGCCTCGGGTACGACTCCTTGAGGAGGTCGAACTTCGCCATCCCCTCGACCCCGGTGAGCTCCCAGAGCCCGGAGGCGTCGCCGTTGATCACCAGTTCGGCGTCCTCGTCGGTCCGCTCCAGGCGCTCGAGGAAGCCGAGCAACTCGTCGAGGAACTCGGCCCCGCCGAGCTGCTCGTCGCCGCCGATGTGGAGGTCGCTGATGACGTAGTAGACCTGCCCGTCGGCCTCGGGGTCCATCACGTCGCGTTGGCGCACCATGGGTAAAGGGCTGTTCCTGGACCGCTCGGCCCCGTCCCTCGTCGCCGCTCCCTTCAGAGCCCGATCCCCGGAGCCCGATCCCCGCCGGTCGGGCCGGACCGCGGGACGCAGGACGAACGGGTTCGGGGTCAGGCCCACCCGTCGGCGGGGACGACCGGCGCACATGAGCGGAACCGACGGCGACGCTCGACTCGACCTGCGCGACCGCCCGCCGGCCGAGCGCCATCCCCTCATCCACGAGGCGTTCAAGGACCTCCCGCCGGGCGGGACGCTGACCATCGTGAACGACCACGAGCCCAAGCCGCTGTTCTACGAGTTCAGCGCCGAGGTCGAGGACTTCGACGCCGAGGGCTACGAGGTCGAGCGCGAGGGTCCGGAGACGTACGTCGCACGCCTCCCGAAGACGGGGCCGACGGAGTAGCGCCGACGGGGGCGCGCCGGCCCACTCACCCCGGTCCGCCCTCCCGGTCCGGCGCGGGCGCGAGGACGACCAGCGCGGTGGCGTCCGTCTCGGCCCGGGGCGACACCCGGCGGCGGCCGTCGAACCGGATCAGGTCGCCGGCCGTCAGACCGTGGTCCTCCCCGTCCAGCGACAGGGTCACCTCGCCGGACTGCACCGCGATCACGACGTTCCGGCCGGGATGCCTGTGTTCCGGCACGGACTCGCCGGCGTCGAGCGCCAGCCGGACCGTCCGTGGCTCGCCGTCGCCGAACGCGCCGGCGTGCGGGCGGCCGTCGAGGCAGCCGAGCGACGCGGTCTCCGTGGGGAGTCGGTCGTCGGTCACGAGGCCGGGTACGGACCGGAGCGACCTCCGGCTACCCCCGAACCGGTTCGGAGACCGTTCCTCCCGACCGGGTCGCCGGGGGACTTTTTCCCGCCCGCTCCCTTCGCCGTGACGTGCGACTCCGCGACCGCCTCGGCCTCGGACCGGAGACCCAGCGCCGCCTGACGTGGCTGATGGAGGTCTCGCTCGTCGGCCTCCTCTTCGTCGGCCTGGACCGCGGCAGCGCCGGCATCGTCGTCAACGCGGGCGTCGCGCTCGCGGTGACCCAGCTCCCGGCCGTCCTCGAGCGCGACTACGGCGTTCAGATCGACCCCGGCATCGTCCTCTGGCTCACGACGGCGGTGTTCCTCCACGCGCTCGGCACCGTCGGCCCGTTCGGGACCGAGACGAGCTTCTACCGGTCGGTCTGGTGGTGGGATCACCTCACGCACGCGCTCTCCTCGTCGGTCGTCGCGGGCGTCGGCTACGCCGTCGTCCGCGCGGTCGACGTCCACTCCGACGAGGTGGTCCTCCCCCGGCGGTTCATGCTCGCCTTCCTCCCGGTCTTCGTCGTCGCGTTCGGGGTCCTCTGGGAGGTCGTGGAGTTCCTCCTCGGCGAACTCGCGGCGCTCTCCGGGACGGGGTCGGTCCTCACCCAGTACGGGCTTCACGACACGATGCTCGACCTCGCCTTCGACCTCGTCGGCGCCGTCGTCGTCGCCGTCTGGGGGACCGCCCACCTCTCCGGGCTCGTCGACACCGTCGCCAGGCGGTTCGAGGCAGGGTGACCGTCGCGCTCGCGCTCGTCGCGCTCACGTCGGCTCGTAGCACTCACCTCGGCTCGTCGTGCTCACGTCGGCTCGTCGCGCGGGATCGCCGCGTCCGCCTCGCCCGCGACGGTCACGGCGTCGCCGGCGGCGATGACGCCCCCCTCGACGATCCGTCCCCGGAGGCCGCCGCGGTGCCGGAGCGCGTCGACCAGGTCCTCGACCCCGAGGAGTTCCTGGAGGTACGAGCACGGCTCGCACAGCTCGACGACCTCCACGACGGTGTCCCCGATACGGAGCCGGTCGCCGACCAGCCGATTCAGGCCGACGCCCTCCGTGGTCACGTTCCGCCGGTGGGCCCCCTCGGGAACGTCGACGTCGTAGT
>JBDGSZ010000124.1:0-16885 GCA_042217265.1 Haloferacaceae archaeon | reverse complement strand
GGACCCGCGGCGCGCCCGCGACCTGCTGGCGGCCGCCCGCGAGGCCGCCGAGGCCATCGCCGCCCTCGACCGGCGGTAGCCGAAGAACTACGGGGGTCGCCCCCGTCGCGGCGGTATGGACGTCCTCGTTCCCGTCGACGGGTCCGACTGCAGCATCCGCGCCGTCGAGTTCGCCGTCGGCTTCGCCGACCGCTACGACGCCACGCTCAGGGTGGTCCACTTCTCGGACGCCGAGACCGACGCGACCGCGGAGACCCTGGACCGCGCCCGCGAGGCGCTCGACGGCGCCGACGCGCGCGTCGAGACGGCCCTGCGCGACATGCCGCTCGGCACCGCGACGGAGGCCGGCAAGGCCATCCTGTCGTACGTCGAGAACGAGGGCATCGACCACGTCGTGATGGGCCACCACGGCTCCGGCCGGGTCCAGCGGGCCATCCTCGGGAGCGCCGCGGAGACGGTCGTTCGCGGCGAGACGGTGCCGGTGACGGTCGTCCCCTGACCTCGGCGGGACGCTACGCCGGCCCGTCGCCGGCCGGGTCGTCGGCGCTCCCGGCCGCGTACTCGCTCCCGACCACCTCGCGCAGGCGGTCGGCGGTCACCTCCCCGACGCCGTCGACGTCGAGCAGGTCCTCCCGCTCGGCGGTCATCACCGCCTCGACGCTCCCGAAGTGGTCGAGCAGGGACCCCGCCGTGACGGGGCCGACGTCGGCGACCGACGAGACGACGTACTCCTGCTGTTCGGCCAGCGTCTTCGCGCTCTTCTCGGCGTGGACGCTCACCGTCCGGTCGCTCGTCTCCTGTTCGCGCCGGGCGATTACGGCCAGCAGGTCGGCGGTGTCGCTTTCGCCCTCGGTGCGGAGGACGCTCAGCCCGAAGTCGACCGCGAGCGACGCGAGCGCCCCCCGGACCGCGTCGGGTGCGACGTTCCGGGTGCCGTAGAGGTCCTCGCCCTCGATCACCAGCAGCGGGCGGGCGTAGCTGCGCGAGAGATCACGGGCCTGCTCGAACAGGTCCCGGTCGCCGCCCAGCAGGGTGTCGAGGAAGTCCGCCACGCCCTTGCGCTCGACCGCCACGCGGTCCGAGAGGACGTAGTCGCCCACGGCGAGCGTCTCCAGCCGGGTCTCGACCCCGTCACGCGTCGAGAGGTCGCGGGCGATGGTCGAGTCGAGCTCGCGCTGGTCGACGACGACCTCGACGGCCCCGTCGCCCTCCGCGGTCGCGACGACCCCCTCGTCCGCCTCGGCATCGCCCCCCTGGTCGGTCGCGTCGCCTCCGTCGGCGTCGTTCCCGGCCCCGGTCGCGTCGCTTCCGTCCGCCTCGGCATCGCCCCCTTCGTCGGCCGCGTCGCCGCCGTTCCCGGCGTCCTCGCGGACCGCTCCGGCGAAGTCGGTCAGGCCCGGCTGCGTGTCGTCGTCGCTGGCGTCGGCGCCGGCGCCGTCCGCCGCGGGCGCCGCGTCGGTCGTTCCCGCCGCGTCCCCGTCCGGCCCGTCGAAGGCCCCGAGCTCCGCCTGGCCGTCGTCGAGTTCGGCCGCCACCTCGTCGGCCACGCCCTTCAGCTCGCGCAGCTCGCTCTCCATCTCCTCCTCGCGGCGCTTGGCGATCCAGAAGAACGCCTCGTCGCGGGTGTCCTCGGCCATCAGGACGACGACGCGGCCCTCCTCCTGTCGGCCGGTGCGGCCCTTGCGCTGGATGGACCGGATGGCCGTCGGGACGGGCTCGTAGAAGAGCACGAGGTCGACCTCGGGGACGTCGAGACCCTCTTCGGCGACGGAGGTCGAGACCAGCACCTCGAACTCGCCGTCGCGGAAGGCGTCGAGGGTCTCGCGCTGCTCCGTCTGGGTCATCCCCTCGCTGCCCTCGGTGTCGGACTGCCCGACGAACCGGCGGACGTCGAACCCCTCGGCGAGGAAGTCGGTCAGCGCCTCGGCGGTGTCCCGGGACTCGGTGAAGACGATCACACGGTCGCCGCCGTCGACGCCGAGGGTGCGGGCGAGCAGCAGGCGCGTCTGGCGGAACTTCGGGTGGAGGTCGTCGAACGCCTCGGCCTCGCGCATCGCCTCCTGGACCTTCGGCTCGCCGACGAGGCGCTGGCTGGCCTTCGACGCGCCCGACGAGCGGGCGGCGTTGCGCTGGCGCTCGAAGTAGCGCCGCAGGGCCTCGACGCTCTGTGTCTCGGCGAGCTCGACCGCCCGCCGAAGCTTCATCACCTCCGCGTGGATCGACATCCCCTCGTAGCCCTCCGACCGGTCGTCGTCGATGAGGTCCTGGAGCCGGCCGCGCATCCGGTTGAGCTCCTTCTGCGAGAGGTCGGGCTGGGTCGTGTCGGCAACGCCGAGGTCCCGCAGCGCCTCCAGGCGGTCGACGATGACCTCGTTCAGCGCGTCCCGCAGCTCCTCGACCGCCTCGGGGAGTTCGACCTTCTTCCACTCGACGTCGGTGTCGTGGGTGTACGCGGCGACGTCGGCGTCGCCCTCGGTCATCACCTCCACCTCCTCGATGCCGAGGTTCTCGCAGACCCGGAGGACCGCCTCGCTGTCGCCCCCCGGCGAGGCGCTCATCCCGGTCACCAGCGGGTCCGCGGCCTCGGCGTGGTACCGCTCGGCGATGTAGTTGTAGGCGTAGTCGCCGGTGGCGCGGTGACACTCGTCGAAGGTCAGGTGGACGACGTCGGAAAGCGAGATCCGGTTCCCGATGAGGTCGTTCTCGACCACCTGTGGCGTGGCGATCACGACCCGGGCGTCGTCCCAGAGCGCGGCGCGGTCGTCGGGGCTGACCTCGCCGGTGAACACCCGGATCGCGTCGTCGTCGACGGTCAGCGCCTCGCGGTAGAAGTCGACGTGCTGGTTGACCAGCGGCTTGGTCGGGGCGAGCAGGAGCGCCTTGCCTCCCAGTTCGTGGAGCCGCTCGGCGGTGACGAGCAGGCTGACCGTCGTCTTGCCGAGGCCGGTCGGCAGGCAGACGAGCGTGTGGGCGCCGCCGGCGGTCCCGGCGAGCCGGCGCTGGTACTCCCGTCGCTCGACGACGCCCTCGGCGAGCAGTGGGTGCTCGACGTACTCCGCGTCCGTGGCCGCCATCGGCTCCCGTTGGACGGCGGCGGGGTTAAGGGTTGGCGAACCGCGGCGGAAGTGAACCGGCTACTCGTCCGACGCCTCCTCGTCCGTCTCGGGAAGCGAGGCGTCGACCAGGTCGGCCCACTCCGCGAGGCGGGTGTCGTCGGCGTCCCTCATCGTCTCGGCGTTCTACGTCGGAATCCATAATGGTTGTGCCGGTTCCCGCGGTCCGGTCACCACACGCCCTGCCGCAGGTCCATCCACGTGACGACCGCGACGTGTGGGAGCGTCAGGACCGCGATGCCGACAAGGTAGAGGCCGAGCAGCCCCGCTCGGTCGCCGGGCGCGTTCGGCACCGCGAGGTAGAGGCCGCCGAAGACCAGCAGGGCGGCGGCCGAGAGCGGCGCGGCGTCGCGGGCGAACCGCCCGATCGCGGTCCGGGCGTCGCCGCGGGCGAGCGCCGCCGCCGCCCGTCCGTCCGCGAGGACGAGCCGCCCGACGTGCCGCAGCGCGTGCCACAGGCAGAAGTAGACCCCGACGGCGAGTATCGGCGGCACCAGGGAGAAGTACGCCCAGAGGAGCGCCACCTCGCCGGCGTCGACCAACCACGGCCCACGGGCCGCGCCCCCCCGGACCCGGCGGTAGCCAAGCGCGACGCCGAGGGCCGACGCCGCCAGCAGGCCGCCGCCCGCGACCGCCCGTGCCGTCGGCGCGAAGACGGGCGCGAGCGCGGCGGCGTCGGCGCCGAACAGGCCGACGACGGCCGTCACGACCGCCCGGTACCGGTCGGGGAAGGCGACCAGCGGCGCGAGCATCGGCAGGCCGCCGCGGACGACGAGCGCCAGCGCCCGCTCCACGGCCGTCGGCAGGTGCTCGGCGTCGGTGAACGCGAGGACCGCGTAGACGTCGCCCTGGCCCCAGTGGAACCAGGTCAGGGCGACGAAGGAGGCGAAGGCCGCGGCCGGGGCGAGGAACCACCCGACCGCGTAGACGGCCATGAGGACGGCGTAGACGCCGCCGACGGCGGCCATCGAGCGGGCGAGGCCGGCGTCGGCGAGACGGGCCGGGACGAGGTGGTCGACGGCGCCGTGGGGCAGCCCGAGGACGACCACCGAGAGCGCGAAGGGCGCGTAGACGACCGCCGCCGGGAGCGACGGGACGAGCGGCCCGAGGACCGCGACGGCGCCGACCCCGAGCCACGACGGCCGGACGACGGTCCGGGCGAGGGTCGCGCGGACCGGCGCCGATAGGCTGTCGGTCACGGCCACCGGCCGATCACCCGTCCGGGGGACTGGAGCGTCATCGGCGCGCGACGACTCCCGTTCCCATGCCGCGAACCGCGGGACGTGTCCCGATAAACGTGGGGGATCATGGGCCGTCCCCGTCGGTCGCTCGGGGGTCCGCCGCTCGATCCGCCCCCGAGCCCCGCGCGGGCGCTCGACCGGCGTCGCCCGTTCCGTCCGAACCGGGAACCCGCGGCGTTTATGCCGCCATGACCGGAAGGGACCGTATGGACGAGGACTTCCTGCTCCTCAATCCCGGTCCGGTGCCCGTGACGGACGCGGTGCTCGACGCGATGGGCGAGCCGATGGTCTCGCACCGCTCGGCCGACTTCGAGGCCGTCTACGAGCGGGCCCAGGACGGGCTGGAGTACGTCTTCACGCGCTCCTCGCTGACCGGCGACCCGACCGCCGACGCGGGCGAGACGCTGATCTTCAACGGGACGGCCACCATGGCGATGGAGGCCGCGGTGGCGAACCTCGCCGGCGACGTCGGCGCCGGCTCCGACGCCGAGGTGGTGGCGCTGGTCAACGGCAAGTTCGGCCGCCGGTTCGCCCGTATCGCCGAGCGCTACGCCGACTGCACCCGGGTCGAGGTCGAGTGGGGCGAGTCCATTCCGCTCTCCGCGGTCGACGACGCGGTGAGCGACGACACCGACGTCGTGACGATGGTTCACAACGAGACGAGCACGGGCCTGCTCAACCCCGTCCCCGGCGTCGGGCGCATCGCCCGCGAGCGCGACGCCACCTTCGTCGTCGACGGCGTGACCAGCATCGGCGGCGACGCCTTCCACGTCGACGATTGGGACGTCGACGTCGCGGTCACGGACGCACAGAAGGCGCTCGCGGCGCCGCCGGGCACCAGCGCGATGTACCTCACGCCGCGCGCGATCGAGCGCATCGACGGCGGAACGGCGCCGTTCTACGAGGACCTCGACTGGCACCTCCGGAAGGCCGGGAGCCACCAGACGCCGTTCACCAGCGCCGTCCCGCTCTTCCGCGCGCTCGCGACCGCGGTCGAGCAGATCGGAGAGGAGGGCATGCCCGCCCGGATCCGGCGCCACCGCCGCCAGGCCGCCGCGTTCCGCGACGGCTTCACCGCGATGGGCCTGGAGATGTTCCCGGAACGGTCGGGCGCGACGGTCTACTCCAACACCCTCACCGCCGTCTCGCTCCCCGAGGCGGTCCGGGGCGAGAACGCTGACGACTTCTTCGACGCCGTCGCCGAGCGCAACGTCTCCATCTCCGGCGGCCAGGCCCACCTCGGCGGCGAGATCTTCCGCGTCTCGAACATGGGTAACCTCACCGCCGACCAGGTGCTCCGCGGCGTGCGGGTCGTCGGCGAGGCGATGCGGGACGCGGGCGTCGACGTGGACGGCGAGGCCGGCGTCGAGGCGGCCCGTGAGCGGCTGGAGGGGTGACCGTCGAGTCCGGGCTCGTGTACGCCGGCGTCGAGGCGGCCCGTGAGCGGTCGGAGGTAACCGTCGAGTCCGGGCTCGTGTGGGCCGGCGTCGGGGGCGTGGCGGCCGCTACGCGATCTCCAGATCGTCGCCGTCGCCGGCGTCCTCGTCCCACTCGATCTCGAACTCGACGCTCAGTTCGCCGGGGCCGTCTGCCGGTCCCTCGCGCTCCGCCTTCACCTCGAAGGTCACCCGCGAGGGCGGGTCCAGCGTCGTCGACTGGTCGCCGGCTCGCAGCGTGAGGTCCTCGCCGACCTCGAGGTTGTCCGCGACCTGACGGAGGTACGCCGCCACGTCCGTTCGGTTCTGCCTGCTCTCGGCCTCGAAGAGGACCTCTTCCGGCATACCCCTCCATCGACCGCACCCGGTTATAAACGCGTCGCGCGACGCCGGTCGGGGTTCATCGGAAGCCGGGTTCCCGGGGCGTCGCGTACGCGCAGTGGTATCCGGCGAGGTCGCGGTAGAAGTCGGTCACGAGGCCGGTCCGCAGATCCCGGGTCGCGCCGAGATAGCCCTCGCGGGTCCGGTACAGTGCGTCCTCGAGCGCAAGCTCCACCGGCTCCGGCAGACCGTCGAGGCCCGTCTCGCTCGCAAACGCCGAGCGGAACGCCCGCTCCAGGCGGTCGAACGTGGCCCCCGTGTACGGGCCCTCGGCGTCGGTCCCGGCGAGCGAGCGGTACATCCGTCGCACGAGGACGCTCCCGTCCTCGACGCCGTAGTCGGCGAACGAACCGGTCGTGGCACAGTCGGTCATGGGTCTCACCTCTCGTCGAAGGATAGGGCCAGTCCCGTCAAGAACGCGGCCCGGACGTGCGCGACCGACGCCACGCGACCGGCCGTTCGAGCCGTCGCCGGTGACGTAACTCCTGGTTATAAGTATTTGGAGTGATATGCGTCGCGTACATGACTGACGGTCAGGGAACCGACCGCGACTTCGCGACGCGGAGCCTCCACGCGGGCCAGGAGCCGGATCCGGCGACGGGGTCGCGCGCGCCGCCGCTCTACCAGACGACCTCGTACGTCTTCGACGACGCCGAGGACGCCGCCGCGCGGTTCGCACTGGAGGTCGAGGACGACATCTACTCGCGGTTCACGAACCCGACGGTGCGGACCCTGGAGCGCCGCCTGGCGTCGCTCTCGGGCGGGTCCGACGCCGTCTGTACCGCGTCGGGGATGGCCGCGTTCGACAGCGCGACCAGCGTCCTCGCGTCGGCCGGCGACAACGTCGTCGCCTCGACCGACGTGTACGGCGGCACGGCGACGTACCTGACGCGGATGGCCTCGCGGCGGGGGGTCGAGACCCGGACGGTCGACACCCTCGATTACGACGCCTACGTCGAGGCGGTCGACGACGACACCGCCTACGTCCACGTGGAGACGGTCGCCAACCCGTCGCTCGTGACGCCCGACTTCGAGCGCCTCGCGGAGATCGCCCACGAGCACGGCGCGCCGCTGTTCGTCGACAACACCTTCGCCACGCCGTACCTCTGTCGCCCCGTCGAGCACGGCGCCGACATCGTCTGGGAGTCGACGACCAAGTGGATCCACGGATCGGGGACGACCCTCGGCGGCGTCCTGGTCGACGGCGGCACCTTCCCCTGGGACCACCCGGACGCCGACTACCCGGAGCTCTCGGGAGAGAACCCCGCGTACGGGCTCGACTTCGTCGAGCGGTTCGGCGACCGGGCCTTCGCGGCCGTCGCGCGCTACCGCGCGCTCCGTTCGCTCGGCAACGGCCAGTCGCCGTTCGACGCCTGGGTCACGCTCCAGGGCCTGGAGACCCTGCCGCTCCGGATGGAGCGCCACTGCGAGAACGCCCGGGCGGTCGCGGAGTTCCTCCGTGATCACCCGGCGGTCGAGTGGGTCACCTACCCCGGCTTCGAGGACCACCCGACCCACGAGGAGGCGAGCGAGTACCTGTCGGGCGGGTACGGCGGGATGGTCACGTTCGGACTCGCCGGCGGGTACGAGGCCGCAAAGCGCCTCTGCGAGGAGGCGTCGCTCGCCTCCTTCCTCGCCAACATCGGCGATGCGAAGACGCTGCTGGTGCATCCGGCCTCGACCACCCACTCGCAGCTGAGCGAGGACGAACAGCGCGCCGCCGGCGTCCACCCCGAGATGGTGCGCCTCTCGGTGGGGCTGGAGGCGGTCGACGACGTCCTGGCGGACCTGGAGCGGTGCCTATGACGCGGGTCGAACAGGACGCCCGCTCGCTGGGCGAGTTCACCTTCGAGTGTGGCGAGTCCATCCCCGACCTCCGGATAGCCTACGAGGCGTACGGCGAGTTCGACGGCGACAACGCCGTCCTACTCTGTCACGCGCTGACCGGCAGCCAGAACGTCGCGCCCCTGGGCGACGAGGGGAACGGCGCCACCGGCCAGGCGCGGGCGTGGTGGGGCGACGTCGTCGGTCCCGGCAAGGCCATCGACACCAACGACTACTACGTGGTCTGTGCGAACGTCCCCGGGTCCTGTTACGGGAGTTCCGGCCCCGCGTCGACGAACCCCGAGACGGGCGAGCAGTACGGGACCGACTTCCCGCCCGTGACGGTGCGGGACTGGACCCGGGCCCAGCGCCGCCTGCTGGACGAACTCGGGGTCGGCCGCCTCCACGCCGTCGCCGGCGGGAGCGTCGGTGGGATGAACGCCCTCGACTGGGCGGTCGCGTACCCAGACGACGTCCGGCGGATCGCGCCCGTCGCGGCCGCCGCCCGCCTCGACCCGCAGTGTCTCGCCCTCGACGCCATCGCCCGCCGGGCCATCACCACCGACCCCGACTGGCGGGACGGCGACTACTACGGCTGCGAGGCGCCCGACGACGGCCTCGCCATCGCCCGGCAACTGGGCCACGTGATGTACCTTTCGAAGGACTCGATGGAGCGGAAGTTCGGCCGCCGGGCGGCCGGCCGGGACGCCCGCCGGGACTCGTTCCCGGCCGACCGCGCCGCCGACTTCTTCCCCTACCGCGACGTGGAGTCGTACCTCGACTACCAGGCCGAGAAGTTCGTCGACCGGTTCGACGCCAACTCCTACCTCTATCTCACCCGCGCGATGGACGACTACGACCTGAGCGCCGGCTACGAGTCCGACGCGGCGGCCCTGGCGGCCTTCGAGGGCGAGGCGCTTCTCATGTCCTTCACCGCCGACTGGCATTTCACCGTCGAGCAGAGCGAGGCCCTCGCCGCGGCGTTCCGCGAGACCGGCGCGCCCGTCGCCCACCACGTCGTCCGTTCGGACCACGGCCACGACGCCTTCCTCGTTGAACCTGGCAAGGTCGGCCCGCCGCTCCGCGACTTCCTCGCGGACGGCGTCGACGGGCGGGCTGTCACCGACACCCGCGAGGACGATGACCGCCCCTCCACCCCCCGGGCCAGGCTCGAACGGCTCGGACCGCGGTACCGGCCCTGACCGTCCCGTCCGGGCTGCCAGCCGCCGGCGCCGTCCTGGGCCCGGAACCGTTCGGGTGGCTTCTTATATTCGCTCCTCCGTTTTCCGCCCGTATGTCGGACGACACGAACGACGACCGGACGCACGGGTTCGCGACGCGGAGCCTCCACGCGGGCCAGGAGCCGGACCCGGCGACGGGGTCGCGCGCGCCGCCGCTCTACCAGACGACCTCGTACGTCTTCGACGACGCCGAGGACGCCGCCGCGCAGTTCGCCCTCGAGAAGGAGGGCTACATCTACACGCGGCTGATGAACCCGACGGTGATGTCGCTGGCGGAGCGTCTGGCGTCGCTGGAGGGCGGCGTCGGCGCCGCCTGTACCGCCTCGGGGATGGCGTCGCTCGACCTCGCCACCTTCCTCCTGGCGTCGGCCGGCGACAACGTCGTCACCGCCTCGTCGCTGTACGGCGGCACCTACACCTACTTCACCCACACCGTCGAGCGCCGCGGGATCACCACGCGGTTCGTCGATACGCTCGATTACGACGCCTACGCCGAGGCGATCGACGAGGACACCGCCTACGTCCACCTGGAGACCATCGGCAACCCCGCGCTCGACACCCCCGACATCGAGCGGGTGGCGGACATCGCCCACGAGCGCGGGGTGCCGCTGTTCGTCGACAACACGTTCGCCACGCCGTACCTCTGTCGGCCGATCGAGCACGGCGCCGACCTGGTGTGGAACTCCACGACCAAGTGGATCCACGGGTCGGGGTCGACCATCGGCGGGGCGCTGATCGACGGCGGCACCTTCCCCTGGAGCGAGCACGCCGAGAAGTTCCCCGAGATCGCACGGGACAACCCCGCCTACCACGGCGTCAACTTCGCCGAGCGGTTCGGCGACGCCGCGTTCACCTACGCGGCCATCGCCCGCGGCCTGCGCGACCTGGGTAACCCGCAGAAGCCGTTCGACGCCTGGGTGACGATGCAGAAGCTCGAGTCGCTCCCCATGCGGATGGAGCGCCACTGCGAGAACGCGATGGCCGTCGCCGAACACCTCGCCGACCACCCCGCGGTGTCGTGGGTCACGTATCCCGGGCTGGAGAGCCACCCGACCCACGAGGAGGCGAGCGAGTACCTGTCGGGCGGCTACGGCGGCATGATCGCCTTCGGTCTGGAGGCCGGCTACGAGGCCGCCCGGGACACCGTCGACAACGTGGAACTCGCCTCGCTGCTGGCCAACGTCGGCGACGCCAAGACGCTCGTCATCCACCCCGCCTCGACCACCCACCAGCAACTCACGGAGGAGGAACAGCGCGCCGCCGGCGTCACGCCCGACATGGTGCGTCTCTCGGTCGGGATCGAGGACCCCGCCGACATCGTCGCCGACCTCGACCGGGCCATCGACGCGGCGACCTGACGGCCCGCGTCAGCCCGCCGCGAACGCGTCGTCCAGCCGCCCCGCCGCCAGCGCGACGACGGCCCGGATCCGCGCCGCCGCGGGCGGCAGGTCGGCGAACGGACAGCCCAGGTCCCGCAGCGACCGCTCGCTCCCCTCGAACCCGTAGGTCCCCCGGAGGAGCCGCCCCTCGGGGCACCGCGTGGTCGCCACGACGGGGACGCCCGCGTCCCGGAGGGCCGCAAGCGGGTCGAGCAGCGCGGGCGGGACGTGCCCGGCGCCCGTCGCCGCCAGCACGACCGCCGCCGGCGGATCGTCGGGCGTCGGCACCCTGCCGCCGGGCGCGTCGAGCGTCGCGTAGACCACGGGCACGTCCGCCGTCAGCGCATCGGGGTCGGGGTCGAAGGCCGGGCCGCGGTCCCGCTCGCGGCGCCAGTCGACCCCGCCCTCGCGGACGACCCCCAGCGGGCCGAACTCCGGCGAGCGGAAGGCGTCCGGCCGGGTGGCATGGACTTTCCGGGCCTCCCCGGCGGGGAGCACGCGGTCGGCGAAGGTCACGAGGGTGCCCCGGCCGGCGGCGCCGGGGTCGTCCGCCGTCGACAGCGCCGCCCGGAGGTTCGCCGGCCCGTCGGCGCCGGGGGCGTCGGCCGTCCGCATCGCCCCCGTCACGACGACCGGCGGGTCGCCGGCGTAGGTCGCGTCGAGGAACGCCGCCACCTCCTCCAGCGTGTCGGTGCCGACGGTGACGACCACGCCCTCGGCCCCGTCGGCGACGAGTTCGCCGATCCGCTCGCCCAGGTCCGCGAGGCGGTCGAGGGTCAGGTGCGGGCTGGGGACCGTCGCGAACGACTCCGCGCGGGCCGCGACATCGAGGCCCTCGAGGAGGTCGCCGGCGTCGAGTTCGGGCGTCGCCCCCGCCTCGTCGCCCGTCGAGGCGATGGTGCCGCCCGTCGAGAGGACGTGGAGCACGCCGTCACCCCGCCCCGTCGAGCAGCCCGCGCTCCTCGAACACGCGCGCCAGGCGGTCCATCCGGGCGACGACGACGTCACACGCGGGGCGTACGGCATCCTTCGGGAGGAACCCGACCGCCAGCCCCGCGACCTCCAGCATCGGGAGGTCGTTCGCGCCGTCGCCCACTGACACCGTCTCGGCCATCGGGACGTCGACGGCGTCGGCCAGGTCCGCGAGCGCGTCGTCCTTCGTCCCCTCGATCAGCGGCCCCTCGACGTCCCCCGTCAGCCGCCCGTCGGCCCGCGGCAGGCGGTTGGCGACGAGGCTGTCGACGGTCACGCCCTCGCGTTCGAGCGCGCGCTCGACCCCCCGCTCGAACCCGCCGGTCAGGACGGCGGTGTGGTGGCCGGCGCGGTTCAGCCGCGCAATCAGGTCGGCCGCGCCGGGACGCAGGACCACCTCGCCGAAGGCCGCGTCGGCGTCGTCGGCGTCGAGGCCCTCCAGGAGCGCGGCGCGCCGGCGCAGGCTCTCGGCGTATCCGATCTCGTCGTTCATCGCCCGCTCGGTGATCGACGCCATCTCGTCGGCCACCCCCCGGCGCTCGCCGAGAAGGACCGTCATCTCCGAGTCAGACAGCGTCCCGTCGAAGTCGAACGCGACCAGCATGCCGGGGTGTGGGCGGGGACGGGGTTTCAATCCCCCCGACCCGCGTCAGAACTCGGGCGTCTCGCGTAGCGGCGTCCACTCCCTCGGGGCGACCCCCACGCCCCGTGCCCGGACCTCGTCGCGACCCTCGCGCTCGCGCACCTCCAGCCGGCCGTCGAACGGCTGCGAGAGGACCGCGAGATCCGACTCCGGGAGCGTCGAGCCGTCCAGCGCGACGAGGGCGACGCCGCCGACGCTCCGCACCCGCCCCGGCGTGACGTGGAGGAACCGGAAGACCGGCCGGAGGCTCGCGTACATCACGGTCGTCGAGAGGGAGTGGAACCCGAACCCCGTCCCCCGGCCGTCCCGGTGGTGCTCGCGGAGGAACTCGGTGACTGCGATGCCGATGCCGGTCACGTCACCCGGGTCGCTGACGAAGCGCCGCCGGTCGTCGTCCCGGATCCGTCCGAAGGAGCTCCCCCGACTTACGCAGTCGACGACCGACAGCCGGTCGGGGCACACGCCCGGCTCGGCCTCCGCGAGGTCACGCGTCGTCGAGTCCGCGTCCCGACGGGTGGTGACGAACACCGTCCCGTGGTCGTCCGACCCGAGCGATCCGAGCAGCGAGAGGAGGATTTCGCGCTTGCCCGACATCGCCGGCCCGGTCACGAGGACGGTCGTTCCGGGGGAGAGCGCGCCGGGATCGAGCGCCCCGGCGAACGCCGCGGTCATACCCAACACGTCGCGGACCGGCGTACATCAACGTCCCGACTGCCCCCGCTCCGGCGTCGCGCCCGGTTGGAAACCCTTAACCGCCGTCCACGGGTGCCGGAACGTATGCGAGTGCTCGTGACGGACCCCATCGCGGAGGCCGGCATCGACCGCCTTCGGGAGGCGGGCCACGAGGTGAAGACGGCCTACGACCTGTCGGAGGCGGAGCTGCTCGACGCCGTCGCCGACGCCAACGCGCTGATCGTCCGCTCCGGCACCGAGGTCGACCGCGAGGTCCTCGAGGCGGCGCCGGACCTCGTCATCGTCGGCCGTGCCGGCATCGGCGTCGACAACATCGACCTCGACGCCGCCACCGACCACGGCGTCGTCGTCGCCAACGCTCCCCAGGGGAACGTGCGCGCGGCCGCCGAGCACACGGTCGCCATGGCCTTCGCGACCGCCCGCTCCATCCCGCAGGCCCACATCCGCCTCAAAGGCGGCGAGTGGGCGAAGGGCGACTACCTGGGGACCGAACTCAACGGCAAGACCCTCGGGATCGTCGGCCTCGGCCGCGTCGGCCAGGAGGTCGCCAAACGCCTCGACGCGGTCGGGATGGACCTGGTGGCGTACGACCCGTACATCGGGGAGGAGCGCGCCGAGCGCCTGGGCGCCGAACTCGTCGAGTTCGAGACCTGTCTCGACCGCGCGGACTTCCTGACGGTCCACACGCCGCTCACCCCCGAGACGGAGGGACTGATCTCGACCGACGAGCTCGAACTGATGGGCGGGGGCTACCTCGTCAACTGCGCCCGCGGCGGCGTCGTCAACGAGGCGGCGCTCGCCGACGCCGTCGAGCGGGGCGTCCTCGACGGCGCCGCGGTCGACGTCTTCGCCGACGAGCCCGTCTCGCCCGACAACCCGCTGCTCGACGTCGAGGACGTCGTCGTCACCCCCCACCTCGGCGCCGCAACGGAGGCCGCTCAGGAGAACGTCGCGCTCTCCATCGCCGACCAGGTGCTCGCCGCCTTCGCCGACGAGCCCGTCGTCAACGCCCTGAACGCCCCCTCCGTGGACGAGAGCGCGTTCCCCCGGGTCCAGCCGTACATCGACATCGCCGAGACGGCGGGGAAGATCGCCGCCCAGCTCTTCGACGGCCGGCTGGGCGAGATCACCGTCCGGTACGAGGGCGACATCGCCGCCGAGGAGGTCGAACTCGTCACCGCGAGCGCGCTCAAGGGCGCGTTCACGCCCCTGGAGTGGCAGGTCAACGCGGTCAACGCCCCGCGGCTCGCCGAGGAGCGCGGCGTCGAGGTCACCGAGGAGAAGACCCGCCAGTCCGAGGACTTCCAGAACCTCGTCACCGTCACCGTCGGCGACGGCGAGGACGCGGTGTCCGTCTGTGGCACCCTCTTCGCCGGCGACGACCCCCGCATCGTCCGGATCGACGGCTACCGGGTCGACGCGGTCCCCTCCGGCCAGATGCTCGTCGCGTACAACTACGACACGCCGGGCGTCATCGGCTACATCGGCACCGTCCTCGGCGACAACGACATCAACATCGCCGGGATGTTCAACGCCCGCGAGACCATCGGCGGCGAGGCGCTCACCGTCTACAACCTCGACGATCCGCTCCCGGACGCGGTGCTCGACGATCTCCTCGCCGACGAGCGCATCATCGACGTGAAACAGATCACCCTCGACGGAGCCGAAGACGCCCGCGCCAGCGCCGAAGCAGACTGAGCGCCCGCCGCACCCGCGCGACGGCCCGCTCGTGGACCTCGGCGTCGCCGCAGGTCCGCCCCCTCGTCTCCCGCCGCTCGGCCAGCAGCCGCTCGTAGCGGTCGATCACCGCCCGCCGCTCGGCCCGCTCGGCCGCCAGCCGCCGCCGCAGCCGCCTGTTCTCCGCCGCGAGGTCGGCGCGCGCGTCGGCGTCGACCGCGCGCTCCGTCGTCCCCCCCGGTTCGCGGGGGTCCGGTCGCTCCGTCCGTTCGGTCCGTGGCCGCCCGTCGTCGCGCCGGGCGTCCCCGGGACGGTCCTCGACGGTTCCGGTGGGTAGCCTGCCGGAGAGCATGTGCCAACGTGTGCCACGGAGGCACGAAAACCCCCGTCAGACGCCCGTCACGCCCCGCGTCACGCCCCTGCTAGGTGGTCGAGCACCGCGTCGACGTCGTTCGGGACGGGTTCGGGATCGTTGCCGGCGCGGTAGGCCTCGTCGGGGTCCTTCAGCAGGTGGCCGGTCGTCAGGCAGGCGACCGACTCGTCGTCCCCGACGACGCCCCGGCGGCGGAGCTTCCGCAGCCCGGCGACCGACGCGGCCGAGGCGGGCTCGACGCCGACGCCCTCGCGCGCCAGCGCCCGCTGGGCGTCGGTGATCTCGTCGTCGGAGACGGCGATGGCGGTCCCGCCCGTCTCGCGCACCCCCGGCAGGGCCTTCGGCGCGTTCACCGGGTTGCCGATGCGGATGGCGGTCGCGCGCGTCTCGACCTCGTCCCACCGCTCGATGTCCGCCCAGCCGTTCTCGACGGCCTCGACCAGCGGCGCGGCCCCCTCCGCCTGGACGCCCGTCAGCTTCGGCACCTCCTCGGGGTCGAGCGCGCCGCCCTGGACCAGCTCGCGGAACGCCTTGTACAGCGCCGCCGTGTTGCCCGCGTTCCCCACCGGCAGGACGATGCGGTCGGGGTAGCGGCCGTAGTCGGCGTCGAACCCCTCCAGGATCTCCAGGCCGATGGTCTTCTGGCCCTCCAGGCGGAACGGGTTCAGCGAGTTGAGCAGGTAGACCTCGCCGCGCTCCGCGAGCCCCTGGACGATGTCGAGGCAGTCGTCGAAGTTGCCGTCCACCTCGAGGATGCGGGCGTCGTGGAGCGCCGCCTGGGCGACCTTGCCCGCGGCGACCTTGCCCGCCGGGAGGAGGACGAGCGTCTCCATCCCGCCCCGGGCGCCGTACGCCGCCAGCGCCGCCGAGGTGTTGCCCGTCGAGGCGCAGGCCAGCCGGTCGACGCCGACCCGCCGGGCGACCTTCACCCCGACGGTCATCCCGCGGTCCTTGAAACTGCCCGTCGGGTTCATGCCCTCGTGTTTGACCCGGAGGGCCTCGACGCCGACCTCGTCCTCCAGGCGCGGCACGCGGTGGAGCGGCGTGTCCCCCTCCGGCAGCGAGACCCCCTCGTCGAACGGCAGGGCGGCGGCGTACCGCCAGACGCCACGGCCCTCGAAGTCGTCGAAGGTCGGCGCTTCGTCGTAGCGCACCTCCAGCAGCCCGCCGCAGTCGTCGCAGGTGTAGCGGACGGCCGCGAAGGGGGCGAACGTCGCCCCGCACGCGATACACTCCAGCCACGTGCCGTCGTCGGCGACGTCCGGGGCCGGGACGGCCTCCGCCGTGAGGTCCAGGCTCATTACGCCCCCATTCGGCCCCGCGATCAAAAGAAGGTCGGGTTCGCCGGGACGCCGGTCACGCCCCGTTCCGTCCCGCGCCCCCGAACTCGTCGATGACCTCGTGGACCGAGGCCACCCACTCGTCCAGCGCCGCGTGGAGCATCTCCTTGGCCTCCGGCAGCGGCGTCGCCGTGTACTGGTAGACGTACCCCCCCGGGTCGAGGAGCCGGCGTTCCCGCTCGGCCAGCCCCTTCTCCATGAGCGTCGTCAGCGACCGGTTGACGTTCGATCGGTCGCGGTCGAGCGTCTCCGACAGCTCCTCCACGGTGCTTCCGGGGTGGTCGAGGAGGGCGAGGTAGGTCCGACTCTCGTGGTCCTGGATGCCGAAGACGCAGGACATCACGTGCCCGAAGTCGGGTTCCTCGTCGCCGACGATCTCCGCCATCTCCGGGGTATCGGTCATACCACACGTTCCGCTCGCCGACTGTTAAACGTCTAGCGTCGTTGTAAATCCGTTCAACGCTCTCAGGAAGCAGATTGTTGACGGTGAGAGTAGTGGCTGAAAGTCGAAGAGGGTAAGGGCACCGCGTCAGCGGTGCCCGACATGTTCCCAGTAAACCGATTCGTGTCCG
>JBDGSZ010000088.1:0-17126 GCA_042217265.1 Haloferacaceae archaeon | reverse complement strand
CCGGAATCGCGGGCTGTGTCGCCGTCCTGCTCGCCATGGCGGCGCCGTACGCGCTGCTGACCGACCCCGGGACCGGGCTCCCGTTCTACTACGGCGCGGGGCCGACCGGCGCCGGCGCCGTGGCGTTCCTCGCCGTGCTCGTCCCGGTGGTCTTCCTCGCCGGCGCCCGCGGCCGGACCGACCCGCCCACGGCGGCGGGCATCACGCTCGTCGCGGGGGCGGCGATGGTCCTGCTGGCCGCCCTCTGGGCGGTGCTGGTGCCGGAGAACGCCGTCTTCAGCTTCGAGGCGGCCTGGATTCGCTGGCACCGGTGGGTCGTGGTCGGCCTGACCGCCACCGTCCCCCTCGCCGCCGCGGGCTACGCCCGGGCCGTCCTGTGAGCCACCGGCGACCGTCCCGCCGCGGTCGATGCCCGCGCCGTCCGGGAGTCGAAAGGCACTTACACGGCCCCGGAGTACCTCAGGACGGACTAGGTCGGGCGGGTAGGCCCCGCTCCACAGCCCGCGGTACGGCCTCAAGCGGGGGCCGAACCCGGGTGCGTCCGGGGGAACCGACGCGGGCCCCGGGAGCCAACGTGGAAGCCTCGTCCCTCGGGGACAGCGGTCCGCGGGGTGTGTCCGCAGGGACGCTCCCCCGCGGTTCGTCGGCGGCACCGGGTCAGGCGCGGAAGCGAGCAGCCCACCGCCGGACGCCCGTCGCTCGAGGGGTCGCGGGGTGGAGGAGGCAACCGGGATTCCCCGCGACGGAACGCCCGGGCAACCCCGGTCGTCCACATTCGTAGACGACGAGCGGCGCCGCCGCCCTACTCCTCGATGACCCGCCGCGCCAGCCGCTCGGCCACACCCGTGTACCCCGTCGGGTCCGCCGCATCGACGACCCGCTCCCTGGTCACGTCCGCCGGGGTCCGCGGGTCGTCGGCCACGCGGGCCGCGAAGTCGACGGCCTCGTCATCGAGCGCCGCCATCGCCGCGTCGTGGACCACGTCATGAGCGGTCTGGCGACCCACCTCGGCGGCGAGGTCCATCATCACGGCCTCGGAGCCGAGCAGGTCGCCGAAGTGCCCCAGGTTCTCGGCCATCCGCTCCTCGTCGACGACGAGGCCCGCCAGCGTCTCGTGGACGTTCTCCAGCGCCCGGCTCGTGTAGAGGAACGCCTCGGGCACGACCGCGAACTCCGCGAGCCACGTCGAGGCGTCGCGCTCGTCCAGCCCCGTCATCAGCTCGTGCATCGTGCTCGCGTGAGCCCGCACGAGGCGGTCGAGCATGACTGTCTCCTCCGACTTCACCGGGTTGCGCTTGTGCGGCATCGTGCTGCTGCCCACCTCACCCTCCGGGATGGGCTCGCCGAGTTCGCCCACCACGGGTCGGTTGAGGACGAGGACGTTCTTCGCGACCCGGGCCAGCGTCGCGGTCACCGTCGCGAGGAAGTCGAGCAGCTCGGCCAGCCGATCGCGCGCGGCGAACCACGCCACGTCGGGCACCGCGAGGTCGAGCTCCTCGGCCAACCGCTCCTGGACCGCCAGGCCGTCCTCCCCGAGCGACGCGAGCGTCCCGACCGCGCCGAAGAACTCGACCGCGTACAGCCGCTCCTCCATCCCGTCCAGCCGGTCGAGGTGGCGCCGGACCTCGTCCAGCCACGACGCCGCTTTCAACCCCACCGTGGTCGGCAGGGCGTGGACGTGGTGGGTCCGTCCCGCCGTCGGCGTGTCCGCGTGGCGCTCGACCAGCTCCGCCAGCACGTCGGCGATGACCTCCAGGTCCCGGCGGACGACCCCCAGCCCCTCGCGCACCTGCAACACCAGCGCGGTGTCCGAGACGTCCTGGCTCGTCGCCCCCCAGTGAACGTACTCCCCCGCGTCGCCGACCTCCGCCTTCCACGCCTCGATGATGGCCATGGTGAACAGGTGGATCTCGGCGACGTTCGCTGCTACCTCGTCGAGGTCGACGTGTTCGAGCGACGCCTTCGCGGTCAGCTCCTCGGCCGCCCACTCGGGCACGATCCCCTCCGCCGCTTCCGCCCGGGCGAGCGCCGCCTCGACCTCCAGGAACCGCTCGACGAACCGCTCCTCCCCGAAGACCGACCGCATCTCCGGCGTCCCGAACAGGTCCTTGAACAGCGCGCCGTCGAGGTGAACGCGGGTCATACCCGGCGTCGACCCGCTGGACGCATGAAACTACCGCGCCGGCTCGCCGGTCCCCGTCCCGGGCGCCGCCGCCCTCGTCCCGGCCCGCCGGAGCGTCACGGCGACCGCCGTCCCGCCGGCGTCGCGGTCCTCGAACTCGACCTCGCCGCCGTACCGGTCGACCAGCCGGTGGACGAAGTACAGGCCCATCCCGACGTCGGTCGCGTCGAGCCCCGCGTCGTCGGCGAGCGCGTCCCGCACCGCGTCCGGCAGCCCCAGCCCGTCGTCGACGACCCGCACCGTCGCGGACTCGCCTCCGGTTCGGAGCTCGACGCGTACCTCCGGGGTCCCGGCGTCGTTGTGTTGGACGGCGTTCGCCACGAGGTTCCGGAAGAGCGCCGGGGGGAGGTCGTCGGCCACGACGGTGACCTCCGGGAACGGTCCCTCACGCACGATCGTCGCCTCGGGGTACAGGGCGGACTGCTCCTCGATCACTTCGAGGAGCACCCGGTCGAGTGACATCGGTTCGAGCGCCCGGTCCGGCCCGGTGACCACGTCGATGAGCTTCCGGGCCGTGGCGGTGAGGTCGACGACGTGCTGGCTGGCGCGGTCCGCGGCCCGGAGCCGCTCCGCGGCGTCGTCGCCGACGTCGTCCCGGAAGACCTCGACGTTCCCCCGGACGACCGTCATGTCGTTGCGCACGTCGTGACGGAGGACGCGGTTGAGAAGCTCCAGCGTCGTCGCCCGCTCCTCGAGCCGTTCCAAACGCTCGTCGCGCTCCGCGACGGCGACGTACATGCCGGCCCCAGCGAGCGCGAGGCCACAGATCGTCAACACGCCGCCGGCGTACGGGTTGAGCCACGGGGTCGGTTCGACGACGAGTTCGTCGAGGAAGTCGATCAGCCGGGCGTAGGCGAACACCATCCACCCGACCTCGAGCAGCGGCACGTCCAGGCGCCGGACGAAGGCCCCGAAGACCACCACGAGCGCGAAGTACGCCCCCTCGATGAGGACGTCCGACCAGAACGAGACCTCCCACGGGAAGGCGAGCAGTATCCCCGCGGTCGTCGCCGCGCCCACGACCACGTACGCCGGGACGGGCGGCACCGGAACGTCGTCCGCCGCGAGCGACCCCGGGCTGGGCATCGGTCCCGGGTTCGGCCGCGTGCGGTATGAGTGTCCCGGCCGTGCCCGCCTCCGACCGCTCAGGCCTCGACATCGACGCCCGTGACCTCGAGCCGCGCCCCGCCCGCCTCGCTCCCGGTCACGTCGACGCTCCAGCCGTGGGCCTCGGCGATCTCCTCGACGATGGTCAGGCCGAACCCGGTCCCCGACTCCGAGGTCGAGTATCCGCGTTCGAACACCTCGCCGCGCTCGTCGGGCGGGATGCCGGGCCCGTCGTCCGCGACGTAGAACCCGTCGTCGAGGTCGCCCACGGTGACAGTCACCCCCTGCTCGCCGTGGTCGGCGCCGTCGCCGGCCGCCGGCCGGCCGTCCGTGGAGCCATGCTCCACGCTGTTCCGGAGGAGGTTCTCGAGCAGACGCCGGAGCCGCGCCGGGTCGGCCACGACGGTGCCGTCGGCGTCGACGACGAGCTCGTGGTCGTTGTCGTTGTCGTCCCCGTCGGGTTCGACGCTCCGCCAACAGGCCTCCGCGCGCTCCCCGAGGGCGACCGGCTCCATCTCGCTCACCTCCACCGACCGCCCGTCCCGGGCCAGCGTCAGGAGGTCGTCGATCAGCGCCCGCATCCGGTCGTGGGCCCGGGCCACCTCGTCGAGGCTCCCCTCGACCCCGTCGCGGGCCAGTTCGAGGTGCCCCTCCGCCACGTTCAGCGGGTTGCGGAGGTCGTGTGACACGAGGCTCGCGAACTCGTCGAGCCGGTCGCGCTCGCGCCGCAGCTCCCGCTCCCGGCGCTTCCGGTCGGTGACCTCGCGGGAGTTGACGACGAGGTTCCCCACCGGCGTGTCCCGGCAGTCGGTCAGGACCGACTCGAACCACACCCACCGCCCGTCGGCGTGGCGGAACCGGTACTCGTACGGCTCGCTCCGTCGCCGCTCGCCCTCGATGACCGGCGTGATGGCCGCCGTGACCGCCTCCCTGTCGTCCGGGTGAACCAGCTCGATCGTGTTCTCGCCGATCAGGTCCTCGGAGTCGTACCCGAGGGACTCCTCGACGGCCGCGTTCTTGTACTGCAGGTCCCCGTCGGCCCCGATGGCGCTGACGATGTCGGTGGACCGCTCCACGAGGGTCCGGTACCACTCCCGGCCACGCCCCTCCTCCGTCGTGTCGTCGGCGTGTGTGGTCATCGATCCTGGGTATCCCGGCCGGGTCGCGAGCCGGTCCTGGTTACCGGCGCGTCGGCCGGTTTTCCTATGAATATCTGTACGTTGAAGGATATTAATAAACTTTTGCCACGAGCGGCGAGGTCGCTTCACCCGGATGATAACGACTGTCATAACCCTTGTTGCGAGAGGGCGGAGTGGCGCGACGCGAGTGATGGACGGCGGACGTTCCGAACACGGCGGCGGACGGCGTCCGAGCCGTCCTCGACCCGCTCTCTGCTCGCCTTCGTCCGCTCCGTTCCCTGCTTCGAATCCCGGCCTGCTCGTTCGTCGCTTCGCTCCTCACTGCGCCGGCCGGGATTCGAACCCGGGCCATGAGCTTGGAAGGCTCAGGTCCTACCACTAGACCACCGGCGCCCGTCCGCCCGTTCGCGGGCGGCGATTAAGGGGTTTCCGTTCTAGTCGTCGGCGCTGGCCTCAGCGCCGACCTCGCCGCGGTTGAACGCCCGCGCGACGGCCCGGAGGTCCGCGGACGCGCCGGGCACCTCCTCCGGCGTGACGGGCCCCTCCTCGCGGATCCGGTCGAGGTCCCGCGGGAACGCCCGGAGGTCCATGTGGACCGCGATGCCGGCCTTCGCGCCCTGGCCCATCGCCACCGGGATCTGGTTGTGGCCGGGGACGACGTCGCCCACGGCGTGGACGCCGTCGACGCTGGTGCGGCCGTGGTCGTCGACCGCCACGGTGCCGTCGTCGTTCAGCTCACAGCCGAGGTCCGCCGCGAGGCCGGTGTTGTACTCGGACCCGTACATCGCGAACCCGCCCTTGTACCCCCGGACGCTGCCGTCCTCGAACTCCAGGGCCTCCAGCCAGCCGTCCTCGCCGTTCCGGACCCCGGTCACGTCGCTCTCGACGACCTCGACGGGGTGGGCGTCGAGCAGTTCCGCCGTCTCGTCGCCCCACTCCGGCTCGTGCCCGCGGGTGAGCAGGTCGACGTCGTCGGTGAAGTTGAGCATGATCATCGCGACGTACGCCGCGGAGTCGGAGTGGCCCATCACGTACACCGACTCGTCGACGAACATGTAGGCGTCACAGTGGAGGCAGTAGTGGAGCCCGCGGCCGGTGCGCGGGAGCGGCGGGTCGGCCCGCGCGTCGCTGAACCCGGTTGCCAGCACCACCCGGTCGGCGACGTACGTTCCGGCGTTCCCCTCCAGCCGGAACCGGCCGTCGTCGCGCCGCGTCGCGCCGGTGATGAAATCGCGGTGGAGGTCGCCGCCGTACGCCTCCACCTGCTCGCGTCCCGTCGCCAGGAACTCCTTGCCGGAGACGTCCTCGGTGACGCCGATGACGTTGTGCGTGTCACGCATCATCGCGGCCCGGCCGCCGCCGCGGTCGACCAGGGCCGTCTCGTGACCGAGTCGCGTCGTGTAGAGCGCCGCCGTGAGGCCGGCCGGGCCGCCGCCGACCACGACCACCTCGTAGTCCCGGGGCTCGGGTTCGTCCGACATGAACCCCGATACGGTCGCCGACGGCTTAAATACCAACCCCCCGTGCGAGCGCCGTGCCAGCCCCCCAGCGGTTTATCCGTTCCCGCGACGCTCCGCGGACGACCCCCGGACGACTGCGTAGCAGTTCCCCGAGGAGCGGAAGGTCTCGACCGTCGAGAGCGCGCTGTCACGGAGGTCGGCCGCGAACTCCTCGCGGTCGTAGACGTGGTAGAACCGCGGCACCGTCTCGCCGTCGGGGAGCGTCCAGTCGACCGTCGTGTCGAAGCCGGCGTCGGCGTCGAACCGATCGTGGGCCACGCTCCAGGCCGAGACCAGCGCCGGCGCGTCCGGGCGGAGGACGCGCGCCAGCTCGTCGAGGCTCCGGACCCGGCGCGCGCGCGGACGGAGGTGATGGAGGGTCGCCACGTAGAGGGCGGCGTCGAAGACGTCGGCCCGGAACGGGAGCGCGGCCGCGTCGCCGGTCACCGGGACGAACGCGTCGGCAAAGCCCCGGCCGGCCGCGCGGTCGGACGCGAGGCGGAGGAGGGCGCCGCTGGCGTCGACGCCGACGACCCGGCGGACCCGCTCGGCGAGCGGTTCGGCGTGGCGACCGTTCCCGCATCCGACGTCCACGGCCCGGTCGGCCCCGACGACGCGGTCGGCGACGAACGCCTCGACCTCCGGCCACGGGTGCTCGCGGGTGGCGCCGAAGTGATCGGCGATGCGGTCGTAGACGGTCCGGGGCGGCGGCGCGTCGGCGGTCACACGACGAGGAAGGTGAGATAGGTGAGCACGAGCATGATCGTCGCGTGTTTCACCCCGTCGCGGACGTCGCCCTCGCCGAGCTGCCCGGCCACGAGCCCGGAGCTGATCCCCTGGATGGCAGAGAGGTGGAAGAAGAGCGTGCGGTACGCCCCGGTGTCGACGCCGCTGATGCCGCCGAAGAGGTCCGAGGGGATGGCGCCTCCCGCCGGTCCGCCCGACGGGAGCGCCGCACTCCCGACGCTCGCGTTGTTGATCGCCGGGATGAACGCCACGGTGAGCGCGGCGACGATGCCGAGAAAGACCAGAAAGGAGATGTAGATGACGAGCAGGTAGGTGATCATCTCCTGGCGGCGCTCCCGGCGGAGCCGGCGGTTCTCCTGTGCCTCCTCGGCGGCGATGCGGAGGACCGGCGCGAGGTCGCCGGACGCCTGCATCGCGTTGGTGATGAGCGTGACCGCCTGCGAGACGGCCACGGTGCGCGTGCGCCGGTCGAGGCGGTGGAGCGCGGTGCGGGCGTCGGCCCCCCACTCGATGTCCCGCCAGGTCCGGTCGACCTCGGGGCCGAGCGCGCCGAGGTCGCCGCGGTTCACCCGCCCCAGGCTCTCGACCACGGTCATCCCCGCCTCGTTGATGCTCGCCAGCCGGTCGAGGAAGTCGGGCACCTCCTTCTCGATGGCGCGGGCCTGCCGCTTCTGGAGCTCGTAGACCACCGCGTAGCCGACCATGACGAGCAGGCTCGCCTCGACGAGCGGCTCGTCGAGGACGTCGGCCGCCCCGGGGCCGAGCGGGATCGGGACCGATCGGAGCAACACCCAGCCCAGGGCGACGGGGACCGTCACGACGAGCGTCGAACTCGGCGACCCGAGGATCGTCCGCAGCGGCTCGTCGAACCACCGCCTGACCCGCCGGAGCCGGTCGTAGACCGCCAGGCGTTCGCGGTTGGCCGCGATCGCCGCCATCCCCCCGTCGGCGACGGGTGGGGTCTCGGCCCGGCGCGCGTCGATCTGCGCCGACGGCCCCGGCCGGTCGATCTCCCCGTTCCCGGCCACCTCCTGCCGGTCGGGGAGGGTCTCGGTCATGCTGTCGAGGTAGATGATGAACGCCACGGTCGCGACGGGCAACCCGAGGTACCCGATGAGCCGGATGATGGTGAGGGTGTTCTGGATGACCAGCCCGATGACGACGAGCACCGTGATGAGAAAGAGCGGGCCGGCGACCAGCGCGGTGACGTAGATCTCCGCGAACGTCGCGAGCAGTTCGAGGTACTGCTCCTGCTGGGACCGGGCCTCCTCCTGGTAGCGCTCGTACTGCTCCCGGAGGAAATCGGAGAGCGACCGCCCCGAGGAGAGGACGCTGGCGAGGTTGTCCGCGAACTCGTCGAGCCCCTCGCTCGGGGTGTACTCCGACATCCGCTGGAGCGCGCTCATCACGTCGGTCCCGAACGCCTCCATGTCGCGGACGGCGACCCCGACCTCCCGGGCTGCCTCGCCGTAGACATCGCGGTTGTGCGTCAGCACGGCCAGCACCTTCGGGAACGGCATCCCGCTGCGCGAGAGCGCGTAGACGAAGCCGACGGTCCGGGGGAGCGTCGCCTCGATCTCGGTGGCCCGGGCACGGGCCCGCTGGTCCAGGTACTGCCACCGGAACCAGTAGGTCCCGGCCGCCGACCCAGCGCCGAACGTGGCGCTGGACAGGAACAGGAGGACGAACAGCTGTCCGGGCGAGAGCTCCGGGATCCGGGTCAGCGCTGTCAGGAAGTACATCCACTCGGGAACCACGCTCCGGATCGCCCCGGCGCTCAGCGCCAGCACCTCGAGGAAGCCCGCGACGACGTACACCCCCAGGATGCCCCCGGCGACCCCGAACGCGCCGGCGACGAGCAGGGTCCGGGCGGCGTAGACCCGGTGGGTGGTGTCGATCCGCGCCGCGCGGATCCGGGTGATCTGGGTCTCGCGCCGCGGGCTCCGGTTGGCGACGTAGTCCCCGAAGAGTGCGACGGCGACCCGTGAGACCAGCAGGTTGGCCCGCCGGCTGACCGGCGAGAGCGCGATGGGCCCGACGACCAGGAGGGCGACGACGAGCGGGACGAAGTTGACGAGCGGGGGCATCTCAGGCCTCCGTGTCCGCGGCCTCCTCGTCGATCAGGCCGACCTCGACCTCGACGTCGGCGTCGACGTCGCGTTCCAGGCGGTCCATGACCTTCTCGTCGTCGGCGTAGTACTCGTTGACCAGCGCGGTGAACCGGCGGTAGTCGGAGACGCCGAGTTCGCGCAGGAGCAGGAGGAAGCGCTCGCGCCGGCGGAACTCCTGGAGCAGCTCCGACCGGCTCCATCCCCGCTCGGTCTGTATCTCGTCGAGCAGCTGGCTGTCGCTGCGCTGGAACTCGTCGTTCGTGGCGTCCCAGCTGAACGCCGTCGAGTAGTCGAGCTCGCCGGTCCGCTGGTCGATGTCGCCGATCTCCCCGATGGCCTTCGACCGTCGGACCCGCTCGCCCTCGAACCGGGTGAGCGTCTGGACCAGCAGGAGGTCGAGCGACTGCACCATCGCCCGGGGGACGTTGATCGGCTCGTTCTCCAGCCGGTTGATGACCGTCTCGATGGAGTCGGCGTGCATCGTCGAGAACGTCGTGTGGCCGGTGTTCATCGCCTGGAAGAGCGTGACCGCCTCGTCGCCCCGCACCTCGCCGACGATGATGAACTCCGGCCGGTGGCGCAGCGCCGAGCGTAGCAGATCGTACATGTCGATGTCCGACCCCTCCTCCCGGCGCTCGCGGGTGACCGAGGAGAGCCAGTTGTCGTGGTACAGCGACAGTTCGCGGGTGTCCTCGATGGTCAGCACCTTCGCCCGCGGTGGGATGAACATCGAGACGGCGTTCATCGACGTGGTCTTCCCGGAGGCGGTACCGCCGGCGAAGATGAGCGACTTGTTGTTCTCGATGCAGAGCCAGAGGTAGGCCATCTGCTCGACGCTGAACGTGCCGTACTCGATGAGGTCGATGGGCGTGAACGGGTCCTCGGCGTACATCCGCAGGGTAAAGGCCGACCCCCGCGGCGTGACCTCCTCGCCGAGCGCCAGCTCGGCCCGCGAGCCGTTCGGCAGCGTCGTCCCGATCACCGGGTCGCCGACGCTGATGTGTCGCCCCGAGCGCTGGGCGAGCTTCACGACGAAGTTGTCGAGCTCCTCCTGCGCGAAGACCACGTTCGTCTCGATGTCGGTGTAGGTGTCGTGGTAGACGAAGATCGGCAGGTCGTAGCCGTCACAGGAGATGTCCTCGATCCGCGGGTCCTTCATCAGCGGGTCGATCTTCCCGTACCCGCGGAAGTCACGGAGCAGGTAGTAGAACAGCGTGTGGTAGGTCTCGGGGCCGACCTCGACCCCGTACTGCTCCAGCAGGGCGACCAGCTCCTCGCGGAGGACCGCCTCGGAGGTGGGGTCCTCCTCGGACCGGTAGAGCAGGGGGTCACGGATGTCCTCGACGATGCGGTCCAGCAGCGTCGCGGTGAAGTCGTCGACCCCCGGCTCGACCGCGTAGTACCGGTGCTCGCTCTCCGCGGGGTCGTAGGTGATGACGACGTAAGCGTAGGGGGCATTGACCCAGTACTTCTCGACCAGGTCCTCGTCCTCCGGGACCGAGAAGTCGGCGAGCCGGCCGTCCTCGCCGGGTCGGTACGCCCGCATGGCGAGGTCGGAGCCCCGGAGCACCTCCACAGTCCGGGCGAGCCGACGCCGGAGGCGCCCGAGCCTGCTGCCGTCGGCGTCGCTGATGTCCCCAGACATTCGACCGGTTGCCCGGGGTAGATCCCGCGCGAACTTAAACCCGCCGCGCCGAACCGCCGCTCAGGCCGTCGTCCCGGCGCTCCCGACCTCGGTCCGCTCGACCCGCAGGAGGACGGTCCCGAGCACGAGGAGCAACACGACCCCGACGGGGACCGGGATCGCGGGGAGTCCCCGGGTCACGATGAGGTACGACGCGACGGCGAAGGTGACCCCGGCGCCGGTCAGGAGGCCCCCCATCAACCGCACGGGGTCGACCGGTCCGGCCTCGAGGCGGTCCTCGCGGACGTAGTAGACCACCGAGAGGACGAGCGCCGCGGCGACGAGGACCGCCCCCACCGCCCACACCCGGTACCCGACGACGACCGCCGTCCCCCGGTAGAAGCGGAGCGCCGAGAGCGGGTCGAGCAGGAGCGTCGTCCGCTCCGTCGGGAGGCCGAGCGCGTACCGCACCTCGACGAACGGGAAGCGCACGAAGAGGGCGTTCCCCCCGGCGACGGCGCTGACGAGGCTCACGTCCCAGGGGACCAGCGCCCCCAGCCACGCCGACAGCACGGCGAGTTCGCCCGCGTACTCCGACCGAACCCACATACCCCGATCCACGCCGCGGCGGGGCAAAAACCCCCACGCCGCCCGGCCGCGAGCGTTACGTTGATACCCCGTGACCTCCTACCGTCAATAGACCGAATGCGGCGTGACTACTTCGAGTTGGACGTCGAGAACGTCGAGTGGGTGGACGCCGGCGGAGACCCCGCCAAACCGGCCGTCCACATCGACTTCCACGGCCCCGACGGGATGCTCCGCGACCGTCTCACGGACGCGAACGGGGAGCCCCTCGACGCCGAGGCGACCGACGTCTCGTTCAGGCTCCACGACGACCCCGACGACCCCGACGCGACCGGCGTGGTCGCCGTCACCAACCGGGTGACCGGCGATTTCGTCCTCGAGCTCAACGAGGACGCCGAGGACGTACTGCGGTTCATCCGGGCGGCCCGCGAGTACGGCAAGAGCGCCGACGAGGGTGACGGCCGGTACCGGGTGCGCATCGTCATCGACGGCGAGCCGACCGCGGCCTACGATAAGCGGACCTTGCTCGTCTACGACGCCGACGGGAACCTGCTCCGGGGCGAGAGCCTCATCCCCTCCGGCGTCGAGCTGTAGCGCCGGAACCGCACGTTTTAATCCGTCCCTTCGCCTCCGGTGGCACGTGCGAAACGTCACCGACCGGATCAGTAACCCGTTCGACATGCGGCCGCCGTGCGAACGGTTCGTCCCCGGGTACGGCGACGCGAACGCCGACTTCCACGTGGTCGGCGACCACCCGGGCGTCCACGGCGGGGGCGAGACCGGCGTTCCCTTCACCGGCACCGACCCGGCCGACCGCCTCCAGCGGGCGCTCCGGGACGCCGAACTCCTCCACGAGGTCGGCGACGAGCCCGTGGTCGGCCCGACCTTTCTCTCCTACCTCCACATGTGTGTCCCCGACGGCTCGCCGACCGAGGACGACTACGCGGAACTGGAGCGCTTCTTCGACGCGGAACTCCGGGCCATCGCCGCCCACGTCCTCCTGCCGGTCGGCGCCCGCGCCGCCCGGCACGTCCTCGAGCACTACACCGCCCGCATCCGCGACACGCCCGTCGAGATGGACGACCTCCACGGGACCGAGGTCCGCGGGAGCGGGTGGCTGGTGTTGCCCGTCAAGGACCCGGCCGAGTGGATCGAGGGCGACGACGAGCGCCTCGTGACCGCGCTCGCGGAGCTCCGCCGGACCGACTACCGGCGGGTCAGCGACCTCGGTCGCTTCCTCCCCGGCGGCGACCCGTACCTCGTCCGGTGACGTCCGGGTTCGAAGAAACCGAACCGAACGGGAGCGATACGAATCGTTCGTTCGGTTTTATCGACGTCGAGGACAAGTGTTGGGGCGAACGGCAGAGTATTTACCACGCCGTCCGACGATACCGACGGCGCGTGGTCCGGACCGCGCGCCGGTCAGTGGCTTCGGCCGCGGGACTCCCGTCCCGCGCCGTCGTCTTTCCCGCCGCCCTTGCTCGATCGAGGTCGTCCCGCCGCTCGCCGTCACACGAAACGCTGATACACGCCGGAATCGTACCCGACGCGCATGGAACTACGGGTCATCGAGCGGACCGAGGACGAACTCCGGATGGAGGTCGCCGGCGAGGACCACACGTTCATGAACGTCCTCAAGGGCGCGCTGCTGGAGACGGATGGGGTCGAGGCGGCGACGTACGACATGAACCCGGAGCAGTCGGGTGGACAGACCGAACCGGTCCTCTCGGTCAAGACCGAGGACGGCGTCGAACCGCTCGACGCCGTCGCGGACGCCGCCGGCCAAGTGCGCGAGACGACCGACTCCCTCGCCGAGGCGTTCCGCGCCGCGGCCGAGGCCTAAAGCCGGACCGGAACGCCCCGCTCGTCGAGGTACTCCTTGACGTCGCGGACTGTGTACTCGTCGAAGTGGAAGATTGAGGCCGCGAGCGCCGCGTCCGCCCCCGCCTCGGTGAACACCTCGTAGGCGTCCTCGGGGCCGCCACACCCCGAGGAGGCGATGACCGGCGTCGAGACCGCCTCGCAGACCGCCCGCGTGAGCGGGATGTCGTACCCGTCCTTGGTGCCGTCGGCGTCGATGGAGTTGACGAACAGCTCGCCGGCTCCCCGTTCCTCGACCTCGCGGGACCACTCGACCACGTCGACGCCGGTCCCCTCGCGCCCGCCCTTCACCGTACACTCGAACCAGCAGGACTCGCCGTCGACCTCGACGTAGTGCTCGCCGTCCTCGTCGTACCGCCGGCGGGCGTCCACGCTGATGACGATACACTGGGACCCGAACGAGGCCGCGCCCTCGTCAACCAGCTCGGGGCGCTCCAGTGCCCCGGTGTTGATCGACACCTTGTCGGCGCCGGCCCGGAGCGTCTCGCGGACGTCCTCGGTCGTCCGGATGCCGCCGCCGACCGTCAGCGGGATGAACACCTCGTCGGCGACCCGGGAGACGACGTCGAGCATCGTCTCGCGGCCCTCGGCCGACGCGGTGATGTCCAGAAAGACGAACTCGTCGGCGCCGGCCTCGTTGTACCGCCGGGCCATCTCCACCGGGTCCCCCGTGTACCGCAGGTCCTCGAAGTTGACTCCCGTGTACACCGCCGCCTCGCCGTCATCGTCGAGGTCGACGTCGATACAGGGGATGATCCGCTTCGTCAGGGCCATCGATACGGCTCCGTACGGCTCGTGGCCTCAAAAGGCGTCTGAAACCGGCGGGAGGACGCCGCGTCGCCGTCACGGCGGCAAGCTTGAAGTACGTGCTTGGAATCCGGTCGGCTAGCTGGAGATGTCCGACGCGAGTGACGGCCGATGGCCGGCGGTGATAGCTGGCAGCGGGGTCCTCCTCGGCGCGATCCTGGTCGGGGAGGGCGTCGCCGTCGCCGCGGACCTGGCGTCGCTGCCGGACGGCTACCGCGCGGGCGTCGTCACCGTCCTCCCGTTCCTCGTCGGCATCGTCGCCGGCGGCGTCCGGCTCGGCCGGGACGACCTCCCGGCCGAGCACCACCGCCGCGTCGCCGGCTGGTTCTTCGGCGGCCTGGTCGCCTTCGTCGTCCTCATCCTGGGGATCGTCGCCGCGATGGGGAGGACCGACACCTGGCTGATGGTCGTGAGCACGGTCCGGTGGGCCGCGGGCATCGGCGGGGCGCTCGGCCTGCTCGTGGGCGTCTTCGAGGTCCGATCGACGGAGCAGGTCCTCGAGGCCGAGCGGCTCCGCCTCCGTCGGCGGGCCGTCGAGCGCGAGCGCGACCGGCTTGAGGAGTTCGCCGACGTCGTCGCCCACGACCTCCGTAACCCGCTGAACGTCGCCCGGGGACGGCTCGCGCTCGCCCGCGAGGAGCACGACAGCCCACACCTCGACGCCGTCGCGTCGGCCCACGAGCGGATGCAGTCCATCGTCGAGGACACGCTGACCCTGGCCCGGCAGGGCGAGCGGATCGGCGGGACGGAACCGGTCGACCTCGCCGACCTCGCGGGGCGGTGCTGGCGCACGGTCGACACCGCCGACGCGGAGATCGGCATCGAGGACCCGCCGACGGTCGAGGCCGACCCCGACCGCCTGCGACACGTCTTCGAGAACCTGTTTCGGAACTGCGTCGAACACGGTTCGACGGGCAGTCGGGCGGAGCCCGGAGACACCGTGGAGCACGGCTCCACGAGCAACCGGCCGGCGGCCGGTGACAGCGTCGAACGCGAGTCGACGGACGACCGGTCCGACGGCGCCGGCCCCGGGGTGACGGTCCGGGTCGGGGCGCTCGACGGGGACGACGGCTTCTACGTCGAGGACGACGGGCCCGGCATCCCACCCGACGGCCGCGAAAAGGTGTTCGAGTTCGGCTACACGACCGCCGACGGGGGGAGCGGCTACGGGCTCGCCATCGTGCGGCGGATCGTCGAGGCCCACGGCTGGGAGGTCTCCGTGACGGAGAGCGCGGCTGGCGGCGCCCGGTTCGAGGTTCGGGGCGTCACGACCGTCCCCGACGCCGCCCGGGAGTCGGCGCCGCCGACGGGGTGACCGCCTACTCCCCCTTGACGCTGACGACGGGCCGGTCGGATTCGAGCAGCAGCGACTGCGTCGCGGACCCGAACACGGCCTTGCCGACCGGCGAACGGGTCCGCCCGCCCACCACGAGGTACCGGGCGTCGTACCGCTCGGTCTCCTCGATGACGTGGTCGACGACGTTCCCGATCCGGCCCCGGTAGGTCACGTCCACGTCGACGCCGTCGAGGGTGGCCTCGGTCACCGTCTCCGCGACGTTCTCGGCGTCCTCGGTGCCCTCCTCGGCCGTGTAGTCCGGGTCGGCCTCGCGACGCTCCTGGAACCGCTTCTCGGTCAGGACGTGCACTACCACGAGGTCGTCGTCGTACGCGGACGCGAGGTCCGCCGCGACGCTCGCGACCCGGTCCTGCTCGGTGTCGCCGTCGACTGCCGCAACGATCGTCATACGCGGGGCATCCGGGGACTGAGGGATAAACCCGGCGGCGATAGCCGTCTTTTTGTGATCCGCGCGGCCACGTGGCGACATGGCCGACCACGAGGACCACGACCACCACCCACACGAGAGCGATGAGGGCCGCGTCACGTCGCCGATGCAGGAGTTCGACACCGGTCAGGTCGGCGTCGGACTCGCCGTGCTCGTCGTCGGGCTGGCGGTGACGTTCGGCGTCCCGCTCCTGCTGGCGTAACGCGGGACGACACGCCCGGGGCGCGACCCGCGACGGGCCTCAGTCGAGGCCGCGGGCGACGGTCGCCCGCAGGTCCGCGATCCGCTCGGCCCCGTAGTCGAGCGCCCGGCCGTCGACGGTCAGGTCCAGCCGGCCGGTCCCGGTCGCCCGGCCGAGGTCCCGGACCGGCGCCACCCCGTCGAACGCCGCGCGCACGGCGTCCGGGGCGGTCGTCTCCACGACCGCGCGGCCTGGCGTCTCCTCGAACAGCGCCGTGGCCCCGTCGACCGTCGCCTCGACGCCGGCGTCGGGGGTCACCATCTCGGCCAGCGCGACCGCAAGCCCCCCGCGGCTCACGTCGTGGACCGCGTGGGTGTCCCCGCGCCGGGCGACCGACGCGAGCGCCTCGACGATCGCGCGGGGATCCTCGGGGAGCGCCGGGAACCCGTCGCTCCCACCCTGTGTCGCGAGGTAGGTAGAGCCCCCGAGGCCGCCGCCCGGTTCGCCGACCAGGAGGAGGTCGCCCTCGCCCGCGACCGCCGCGCCCGGGGCGCCGTAGTCCGGCGACGTGCCGACCACCGCGAGGGTCGGCGTCGGCGGCACCGGTCCGTCCGCCGAGTCGTTGTACAGCGAGACGTTGCCGCCGACGACGGGGACCGAGAGCGCGCGACACGCGTCCGCGAGGCCGTCGACGGCGGCGGCGAAGGCGCCGTAGACCGCGGGCTTCTCGGGGTTGCCCCCGTTGAGACAGTCCACCGCCGCGAGCGGCGTCGCCCCCACCGCGGCGAGGTTGGTCGCGTTCTCGACCGCGACCGCCCGGGCGCCGTCGTACGGCGCGACGCTCGTCCAGTCCGGGTTCGACCCCGCGGAGAGCGCCAGGCCCACGCCCGCCTCCTCGACGGCGAGGAGGGCGGCGTCCTCGCCGGGACGCACGGCCGTCCGGAGACCCACCTCGTGGTCGTACTGCCGGTAGACCCACTCCTTGCACGCGGCGGATGGGTCCCCGACGACCGCCTCGAACGCCGTCGCGAGGTCCAGCGAGGGAAGATCCCGCTCCGGGGGCTCGGCCTCGGCCCGGTCGAGGTCGTTCATCGGGGCGCCGTCGGCGAGGAACTCGGCCGGCGCGTCCACGACCGTCTCGCCCTCGAACCGACAGACGTAGTTCCCCTCCCGCACCTCGCCGACGACCGAACACCCGAGGTCGTACCGCTCGGCCACCGCCCGCACGTCGTCGACGTCCGCCGGGCGGACCTCGTAGCACATCCGTTCCTGGGACTCGGCGAGGAGGATCTCCGTCGCGTTCATCCCCGGTTCGCGCTGGTGGACGCGGTCGAGGTCGATGCGCGCGCCAAACCCGCCCTTGGCGACGAGTTCGCAGGTCGCCCCCCCGAGGCCGGCGGCGCCGAGGTCGCGGGCCGACTCGACGAGGCCGGCGTCGACGAGGTCCTCGTTGGCCTCGATCAGGAGCTTCTCCGTGTA
>JBDGSZ010000065.1:0-17182 GCA_042217265.1 Haloferacaceae archaeon | reverse complement strand
GGCCTTCTTGACTGCTTCGTCGTCAACGTGTTTCACTGAGTTATGCAAGAGCCCTTCTGGTTCCTCTCGCCGTTCGCCTTCGGGTTCGCGAACTACGTCATCCCGCTCCAGCTCGGGGCCAAGGACCTGGCCTTCCCCCGGCTGAACGCGCTCAGCTACTGGCTCTACCTGGCCTCGGGGCTCCTCTTCATCGTCCCCTTCTTCCAGGGCGGCACCTTTGCCGGGGGGTGGACGATGTACGCGCCGCTGAACGTGCCGACGTTCACGCCCGACGTCGGCGCGACGACGGCCGTGCTGGCGCTGGTGCTGTTCGTCGCCTCGGTGACCGTCTCGTCGGTGAACTTCCTGACCACGATGCACCGCATGCGCGCGGAGGGGCTGACGCTGCGGAACATGCCCCTGTTCTCCTGGTCCATCCTCCTGACCGTCTGGATGATGCTGTTCGCGTTCGCGGCGCTCCTGGCGGCACTGATGATCTTCTCGGCCGACCGCATCCTCGGAACCACGTACTTCCCCTGAAGTCGCCCGCCGGATCCCTGCTCTGGACCCACCTGTTCTGGTTCTTCGGCCACCCCGAGGTCTACATCGTCTTCTTCCCGGCGCTGGGGGTGATGGCCGAGACGTTCCAGACGTTCACTGGCCGCCGCCTCGTCGGACGCAAGTGGTTCATCGCCGCGATGGTGCTCGTCGCGCTCCAGAGCTTCGTCGTCTGGATGCATCACATGTTCCTGACGGCGATCAACCTCCAGATCAAGACGCTCTTCATGATCACCACCATCGGCATCTCGCTCCCCTTCGACCTGATGGTGTTCGCGCTCATCTACACGATGCTGAAGGGGCGCATCCGCTTTACCACGCCATTCCTCTTCTCCTTTGGCGCGCTCCTCCTGTTCATCATCGGCGGCATCACGGGCGTCTTCCTGGGCGCCGTCGTCCTCGACTACGAGTTCCGCGGCACCTACTGGGTGGTCGCGCACTTCCACTACGTGATGGTCGGCGGCGTCACGGCGCTGGTCGGCGGCCTCTACTACTGGTTCCCGAAGATGACCGGGAAGATGTACGACGAGTTCCTCGGGAAGGTCCACTTCGCGCTGTACTTCGTCGGGTTCAACCTGCTGTACTTCCCGATGTTCGTCGCCTGGGAGACGCCGCGACGGGTGTTCAACTACCCCGAGGCGCTGGCGCCGTGGCAGAAGCTCGCGACGATCGGCGGGTTCGTGCTCGCCGCCTCCTTCGTCGTGATGTTCTACAACCTCACGAGGAGCGCGTTCGCCGGCGACCCCGCGGGCGACAACCCGTGGGCGTACTCGACGACCGCGGAGTGGGCAGTCTCCTCGCCGCCGCCGCTGGAGAACTTCTCCGGGGTGCCGAGCTACGCGAGCGGGAAACTCGAGTTCCTGACGCCGTCGGCCGATGCCGAACCCGACGGCGGGGTCGTGACGGCGGGCGACGCGGCAACCGAACCGGCGGCCGCAGGGACCGTCGAGGAGGGACACGCCGACCACGCCAGCATCTGGCCGTTCGTGGTCGGCGTCGGCTCCCTGCTCACCTTCGTCGGCCTCTCGGGGTTCAACGACGCGACCGTCCCCGCGGGGCTCGCGGGGGCCGCCTACGCCGCGACGGCGGCCGTCGGCGGCGTCGTCACGCTCGGGTCGCTGGTGTCGTGGGCGCTCGAACCGTTCGAGTCGCCCGCCGGCGGCGTCGGCGAGGCCTGGCCGTTCGCGGGCATCGAGAACGGCAAGGTCGGCATGTGGATGTTCCTCGCCTCCGACGTGGTGCTGTTCGGCGGGTTCATCGGCGCGTACGTCTTCACCCGGGTGGCCTACGGCTGGACCGAGTGGCACCCCATCGTCGAGAACGTGATGCCGGGGCTCATCAACACCTACCTGCTGCTGACCAGCAGCTTCACCGTCGTGCTGGCGCTGGTGGCGGCCCGGAAGGGGAGCCGCTGGGGGCTGCTCGCGAGCCTCGTCACGACGTTCGTCCTCGGCGTCGGCTTCCTCGCCAACAAGGCCGTCGAGTGGAACCACCTGTTCCACGAGGGGCTCTGGCTCTCGACGAACGTCCGCACCTCCACGTTCTTCCTCACCACGGGGCTCCACGGCGCCCACGTCGTCGCCGGGCTACTGGGCACCCTGTTCCTCATCTGGCGGGCCTGGCACGGCGCCTACCTGGACGACGACCGCACGCTGGAGTACTTCGGGCTGTACTGGCACTTCGTGGACATCGTGTGGCTGTTCCTGTTCCCGCTGTTCTACATCCTGTAGGACCATGGTATCCACCAAACTCTACACCGCGATCTACGTCGCGCTGTTCGTCTCCGCGACCGTGCAGGTCCTCGTCGAGTTCGCCGGCCTGGCCTACTGGACCGCGTTCGGGATCATCATGGTCCTCTCGGCGGCGAAGGCGGTCATCGTCGCGGCGTACTTCCAGCACCTCCGCTTCGAGCCACGGTCGCTCACCTACCTGGTCGCCATCGGCCTGGCGGCGGCCCTCGCGCTGACGCTGGCGGCGTCATACTCGATCACCTGACGCCCCCGTTCCTCCTCGTCCGCTCGGCCGCCTTCGGGGCGGTCGTCGACCCGCTGCGGCGCCCGGGGCCGTCGTCACGTCGACGCCACCCGTGCCGCCGTAGAGGACCGCGTCGGTCACGCCCGCCGTACGTCATCGAGTGACGGGGAGTCGTCCGGGTCCGCGGCGGCGTCAGGAACGGGGCCGGGTCCTACACCGTCAGCGTCCGCGCCGGCATGCCGCCCTTGAGAGCGCCGAAGGCCGTCTCGTAGCCCTCGTGGCGCGCCGTCTGGGGCCACACCGTCGGGGTCAGGGTCAACTCGTCGCCGGACGCGACGGTCGCGCCGTCGAGCGTCGCGCCGTAGTGGTAGGCAAGGTCGGGATCGAGCGTCCGGACGAGCTCCCCCGAGAACGCCGTCCCGTCGCCCGACAGCGTCGCCTCCAGCCCCATGGCGGGGAGGAGCATCCGGTTGTACGGGGTGCGCGCCGACACCGCCAGGTACGGCCCCGCTCCGTCGACGCCCGCGGGCGGGTCATCGAGCAGGGTCGCCACCAGCACCGCGTCGTTGCTGTTCACCTCGCCGAGGACGGTCCCGGGGAGGTCCTGGACCGGGGGAGCGGTCGCGGCGGGCACGCCGGACATGGACATCGGGTCGACCGCCCCCCGCTGGCCGGCGTCCTCCAGGGTCCGGAAGCGGATGTCGTCGCGCGTCGCGGCGCTGTAGGGCACCTCGACCGGAATCTCCGCGGGGTTGGCAAAGCGGTCCCGGAACGCCCCCGTCCGGCGGGTCCGCACGCCCCCGACCGACACCGTGACCGTGTGCGTCCCGTCGCCGTCGAGGCCGAAGTTCCCGCCGTAGTGGAACCCCATCGGCTGGGAGAGCATCGGGTAGATGACCTCCTGGGAGACCAGGGACCCGCCCTTCGTGACCTCGATGGAGAGGCCCGTCTCGGGGAGGACGTGGCCCGTCTCGGCGTCCCAGACGCTCGCCATCAGGTGGACGTCGTCGTCCGACTCGATGGCCGTCCGCTCGACCGACTCGCCGTTGACGTTCCAGAACCGGTGGGCGTAGGAGTAGAAGACCGCGACGCGGTAGTCGCCCGCGCCGGCGGTCCCGCCCATCTCCATCCCCTCGACGTGGCTGGGGAGGTACACCCCGTCGGGCCGGTCCTCGACGACTGGGGGCGTCGTCCCGCCGGACGTGAGTTCGAAGCCGAGACAGCCCGCGAGGCCGGCGATGCCGGCGCCCGCACCCGCGCCCGCGGATCGGAGGAACGTCCGTCGGTCCATGGCCGGTACTGTGACGCGGGCCGTGAAACGCGTTCCGGTGGGGGCGGTCAGCCCGCGTCGCCCGCGGGCGTCGGCAGCGCCCGGCGGTCCCGGGGCGGGACCAGGAAGTACCCCCGATGGCGGACGAAGATGTACTCCAGGATGCCGTTGTTGACGCGCTGTCGGACCGCCGGCGTGGCCTCGGTGGCGTCGACGCCGTTCATCGCCCGGCGGACGGCCTCGAACTCGTCGATGGAGCGCTGGAGGGAGGGGAAGTGGAGGCTCGCCACGTCGTCGTCGGTGGATTCGAAGTGCCGGCGCAGGAGGCGGACGTTCCCGTCGGCGTCGCGGTTGGCGCGGGCGGCCTTCTGGGCGTGCCCGACGCGCCCGTGTTCCTCGGCGTCCGCGACGACGTCGTCGAGAAAGCGGTCGATCCCCGAGTCGGCGCCGAGGGATTCGCCGATGCCCTCGACGAGGCCCGCCTCGGCGTGGCCCGGCGAGAACAGTTCCATCACCTGCTGGCGGTGGTCCTGTTCGCCGTACCAGTCGGCCAGGCGCTGGCGCCAGTTGCCCACCGACTTGGTGGTGCCGTCCGCGAACGGCCCCGACTCGATGGCGACGTAGTCCTCGGTGGCCTGGTTCCCCCGGAACCCGGCGACGAAACCCATGAACAGCGGCGACCCCTCGGGGACCGGATTGGGCTGGGGGACCCCCTCCAGGCCGTCGGCTTTCTCGTGGGGGAGGCCCGCGCCGACGAACCCCGTGCGGCGGTCCGCGACGGTCAGGGCGTCGGCCAGGGCGGCCGGGAACTCGACGCCGTTGGCGGCCCCGCGCTCGCCGCGGAGCGCCCGCTCGGCGGTCAGGAGCGCGTCGGGCCGGTCGGACGCGAGGTGGACCAGCAGGTCCTGGGTGTCGAACGCCGGCGTCTCGTAGTCCGCGAGGGGGCGTGGCGAGGGGAGGGAGACGTCCTCGGGGACCGCGAGGTCGGCGTCGAACCGCTCGAAGTAGGCGGGGGAGTAGGCCGCCGAGTGGAGCAGCCCCTCGTGGCTCCACGCGTACGCCCGGTCCAGGGCGTCGAGCGCGTCGCGAACCGCCGCCCGGTCGTCGGCCGTCGGCGGGCCGTCGCCGGGCAGCGAGCAGTACAGGAGCGTCTGGTGGCGGGGGTACAGCCAGTTGCCCGCGTCGTCGGTGCGGACGTGGGCGTTCCACGCGAACTGCCGGCGCGGGTGTGCGTCCGGCCCCTCGCCGGTCGGGATCGGTTCCGCGCCGTCGAGGCGGTCGAGACACGCCGAGAGCCCGGCGGCGCCCCCGACGGCGACGGCGGCTTTCAGCGCCTCGCGGCGGGTCGGTCCGTCCCCGGAGTCGACGTCCGGTCCGGTCACGCGCGCCGGTAGTGCGCCGACGGTCAAGGGGGTTGCGGCGAGCGGCCGACCGGCCGATTCAAGACGCCGGGGCGTCACGGCGGCGTATGGACGGAAGGGGCCCGACCGGGCGGCGCTCGGTTACGCGCTCCTCTTCGCCGTTCCCGTCGGCGTCGGCGTCGCCGGGGCGATGATGCGGGGGACCGGCGGCGGGCCGCTCTCGCCCCTCGTCGCGGGCCCGGCGGCGGTCGCCGCGGTCGCCGTCTTCCTGCTCGTGGTCGCCGGGGCGCGGGGCGAGCCCGAGCCGTGACGAACGTTTATGTCGATGCCCGGTAACATGTCCCGCATGGTCGGGAGTGCGGTCGTGCTCGGGGCCGGGGTGCTGGCCGGCTGTCTGGGCGCCGCGGTCGTCGGACTGGCCCTGTTCGCCCGCAACCGGCCGCGGCTGCTCGAGGGGCCGGCGGTCGTCGGCGCGGCGTCGGTCACCGTCGTCGCGGGGCTCGTCCTCCTGATCCTCGGCGAGGCGAGCCACGGGGGGACGCCGCTGGTGTACGCGGGCGGCGCCCTCGCGCTCGTCGGCGTCGGGGTCCTCACCGGCGTGATCGCGGCGCTCCCGGAGCCGAACGGGGCGGACGCGGGCGGCCACTAGTCAGACGACACCGAGGGGCTTCAGCGCGATGACGACGACGAACAGCAGGCCGACGGCCCAGGAGCCGAGGGCGGCGGCATAGGAGTTCGCGAGGCCGCGGCCCCGAGCGGACGCGAACGTGCCGTAGAAGAGGTAGAACACGAGCGCGAGCGCCGTCCCGCCGACGAGGCCGGCCCCGGCGGCCGCCCGAGTCCCGCTCGGGAGGCTCAACACCCCGACGAAAGCCAGCGCCGCCCCGGCGAAGCCGACGCAGGCGGCGACGAATCCGAGCGTCCAGACCGCCGGCGACCGGGCGGCCCGGGCAGCCAGCGACGGCTCGCCCTCGCCCGTGGCGAGCCGTTCGGGGAGCGAGTAGCCCCGCGCCCCGCGGCCGAGCAGGGCGACGAGGACGCTGAGCAACAGGAACTCGATCAGCGGACCGAGCAGGAGACCCACCTGTGCCATGTGAACGTCACCCGCGTCGTGGTTTTCCAGGGGCAGTTATAAATCGTTCGCCGCTCGGACCCGGGGCGTTTTGGGACGACGGCCCCACGTGCGGACATGGTCCAGTTCGTGTCGACGCTTTCCGCCGCCGTGCGGCGGGCGATCGAGGCGGTGTTCGAGGGGCTCTTCGAGGCGCTGCCCCGGCTGGTGACCGGACTCGTGTTCCTGACGCTGGCGTACGTGGGGGGAAGGCGGTCCTGTGGCTGACGCGGTCGGCGCTGCGGGGCGTCTACCCGGAGGACCAGACGCTCGTCGTCGACCTCGCGGTGACGGTGATCGGCCTGTTCCTCTGGTTCGGGGTGGGGCTCGCGCTCCTGAAGATCGTCGGGATGGGCGACGTGGCCGCGAGCCTCGGGACGGCGGCCGGCTTCCTCGCTCTCGGGGTGTCATATGCGCTGTCGGGGATGATTGAGGACACCGTCGCGGGCGTGTACCTCCTTCGCGACCCGGACTTCAACCCGGGCGACCGGGTCGAGGTCGGGTCCGTCATCGGCGAGGTGCGCGCCATCGAGCTGCGGAAGAGCCGGCTCCTGACCGACGGGGGCGACACCGTGGTGCTCGCGAACAGCGACATCGAGGGACGGTGGCGGTACATCGTGGACCCGCCGGCCGACGGATAGCTTCAAGACGCTCGTGTGCCTACCCCTCCCGCATGGATATCTCCGGGATCGCGACCGCCGAGTACGTCGAGACCGCGTCCGACACGCGACTGGGAAAGGTGCGGTCGATCTTCGAGCGGGAGAACCCCAAGGGCATCGTCGTGATGGACGACGGCGACTACGTCGGCATCATCGGCGAGCGACAGCTCATCCGGTCGCACGTCGAGGACGACACCAAGGCGTCGGCGCTGGTGCGCTCGGCCCCCCAGGTCGACCGACACGAGGACGTCCGCGAGGTCGCGCGGATGCTCGTCGAGGGCGGCGTGAAGGTGGCGCCGGTCTACGAGGGCGAGCGGCTCTACGGCATCGTCACCGCCGACGCCATCCTCGAGGCGGTGCTGGAGAACCTCGACGCGCTCCGGACCGAGCAGATCATGACGGAGGACGTCATCACCATCGGGGAGAAGGACCACGTCGGGCAGGCCATCAACATGCTCCGGGAACACGGCGTCTCCCGGCTCCCGGTGGTCGACGACGGCGACCGGCTCGTCGGCATCGTCACGACCCACGACATCGTCGACTTCGCCGTCCGCGACGTGGACCGGCAGGGCCGGCAGGACCGGCGGGGGGACATCGACCGGATGCTCGACCTGCCGGTCTACGACCTGATGACCGACACCGTCCTCGCGACGACGCCCGGCGAGTCGGTCCGGGACGCCGTCGCCCGGATGCTCGACAACGACGTTGGGGGGCTGGTCGTCACGCCCGAGGACGACGACGACGCGGTCCTCGGGGTCCTCACCAAGACCGACGTCCTCCGCGCGCTCACGTTCACCGAGGAGGAGCGGATGGACGTCCAGATCACCAACGTCGGCCTGCTCGACACCATCACCCGCGAGCACGTCGTCGAGAGCATCACCGACGTGGTGGACAAGTACCAGGGGATGCAGGTCCAGCACGCCCACGTTCGCCTCCACGAGCATAAGGAGAAGCTCCGTGGCACCCCGCTCCTCCAGTGTCAGATCCGCCTGCGGACCAACCGCGGACAGGTCGCCGGCACCGGCGAGGGGTACGGCGCCGAGCACGCGTTCCACGTCGCCCTCGACAAGCTGGAGCGGAACGTCCTCGAACTCAAGGGGCTGAACGCCGACGAGAAGCACCGGGGACAGCTCCTGCGGAAGCTCGGCGACCTGTAGTCCGCCGGGGCGACCCCGGCGGCCGGGCGCACCCCGGATCGGGGTGAAAGTATATTCCGCCGAGGCGGCATGGTACCGGGTGCGGGAACCGACCCGCGGGGCAACCATGGTCGCTCCCGAGACGCTCGGGGTGCTGGCGGTCGCGGGCGCCGCGAGCCTGTTCACCGCCTGGACCATCGGCGCGGGGTCGTCGGGGTCGACGCCGTTCGCGCCGGCGGTCGGGGCCAACGCGCTGCCGACGATGCGGGCGGCCTTCGTCGTCGGGATCCTCGGGTTCCTGGGCGCGGTGCTCCAGGGCGCGAACGTCACCGAGACCGTGGGCGGCGAACTGATCCGGGGGGTCACCCTCGGACCCGTGGCGGCGACGGTCGCGCTCACCACGGCGGCGGTCATGATCGGCGTCGGCGTCTTCACCGGCTACCCCATCGCCACGGCGTTTGCGGTGTCGGGCAGCGTCGTCGGGGTCGGGCTGGCGCTCGGCGGCGACCCGGCGACGGCCGAGTACGTCGAGATCGCCGGGTTCTGGCTCGTGACGCCGGTCGTGGGGGTCCCGCTCGCCTACGGAATCGCCGGGCTCCTTCGGAGCGAGCGGGTCCCCGACCGGACGACGGTTCCGGCGCTGGCCGCCGTCGTCGGCGCCGTGATCGCCAACATGGGGTTCTCGCTGCTCGGGCGGGCCGGCGAGGCTGCCTCCCTCACGACGGTCGTGGCGCGAGCGCTCGACGGGACGGTCCCGTTCGAGGCGGGCGCGGGCGCGGCGACCGTCGCGGCGGCCGCGGCGGCTTGGCTCGTCGCCAGGCGGGCCGTCGCCGAGGACGCCGCCAGCGCGGAGCGGCGGTTCCTCCTCTTCCTCGGCGGGCTCGTCGCGTTCTCCGCCGGCGGGGGGAAGGTCGGGCTGGCGGTCGGTCCACTGCTTCCGCTCGTCGACTCCGTCGTCGGGCGCGTGCCGCTGCTGCCGGTCCTAGCGTTCGGCGGCGTCGGGCTGCTCGCGGGGTCCTGGATGGCCGCTTCGCGGATGATCAAGGCGCTCTCGCAGGACTACTCCGACCTCGGTCCGCGACGGTCGATCGCCGCCCTCGTCCCGGCGTTCGTCATCGCGCAGGTCGGGATCTTCCTCGGCGTGCCCATGTCGTTCAACGAAATCTTCATCAGCACCATCGCGGGAAGCGGACTCGCGGCCGGCGGCGACACGGTGAGCACGTCGAAGCTCGGGTACACGGCGCTCGCCTGGCTCGCGTCGCTGTTCGGCGGCGCGGCGGTCAGCTACCTCGGATACCTCGCCGTGACGCGCCTGCTCTGAAACCCCGCCGCCGCGCCGGCCCCCGTCAGGGCGTGCGCTCCGCGCCCGTCAGCCCGCGCTCGGTGATTCGGAACGTCGCCGTCTCGCCCGCGGGACGGGCGTGGTGTTTCTCCAGCGTCGCCCGCCGGTTGCCGCCACGGAACCGGTCGAGCCGGAGGACGACCCCGGTCCAGTGGTCGAGCGTGTGGCCGCCGAGCGCCCGGGCGCGGTCCCCGTCGGGGTCGGTGAACACCTGATTCGTCAGGGCCACGGCGATGTCGTGCTTGCGGGCCAGCGAGAGCAGGTGTGTCACCTGCCGCCCGACCCGGCGGAGCGTCTCCCCCTCGTCGTCGTCGGACCGCTCCAGCCGGTAGAACCCCGTCGCGCTGTCGAGTACCACGAGATCGACCCGCGGGGCGAGGTCGGCGGCGTCGCGCACCGCCTCCTCCTGTTCGGCGAAGTCGTGGGCCTCGGTGACGACGACGCGGGCGGCCAAGTCCTCGACCCGGTCGGCCTCGTCACCGTCGTCGAGCACGCCGCGGGCGAGCTGCCGGAAGCGCTCGCCCGAGAAGCCCTCCGTATCGACGTAGAGGGCGCGGTCGCCCCGGGCCGCGACCCGCACGGCGGCCGAGAGGGCGAGGTTGGTCTTCCCCGACGCCGGGGGGCCGTAGAGCTGGGTGACGACGCCGCGCCCGAACCCGCCGCCGAGCAGGTCGTCGACCGGGGCACAGCCCGTCGGGAGGGGGTCGCTCACGGGCGGCTTTGGCCCGGTCCGGGCATAAGAACCCCGGTCCCGCGGGGCGACACGCTTTAGCGCCGACGGCGCACAGGTCAGCGCGTGATCGTCGTCGCCACCGACGACTTCGAGCTCTATCACGGGGCCGTGGGCGAGCTCCGCGACCGGGGCGTGACGTTCACCACCGTCGAGTCCGGGGAGCCGCTCCCAGACGGGACCGAAGTGGTGCTTCGCGGCGGCGACGACCCGGCGGCGCCGGACGACGTCCGGGAGGTCGTCGCGTCGGCGGGCGACGCGCGACGCGCCGTGGACGAGGCGCTGGCCGTTCTCCGGGGCGGCGGGGGGCGGCTGGTCGTCGGGGTCGACCCGGGCGAGCGGCCGGGGATCGCCGTCCTCTCGGGCGACACCGTCGTGGCCGCGTTCCACGTCCCGCTCGACGCGGCGGCCGAGCGGGTGCGCGGGGAGGTGGCCGACGCCGCCTCGCCGCTCGTCCGGGTCGGCGACGGCGCCCGCATCCACGGGGCCAGGCTGGTCGAGGCGCTCGACGACGTGCCGGTCGAACTCGTCGACGAGACGGGGACGACGCCGTACCTCGGGACCGGCGCACGGGGGATAGGCGACGTGCTGGCGGCGGTGAACATCGCCCGCATCGAGGGCGAGCGCGTGGACTCGCTCCCCGTCGAGCCGACGCCGGGGGAACTCCAGCGGATACAGGACGAGTCCAGGCGGCGCTCGGCCGGGGACCGGACCATCGACGAGGCGCTGGCCCGTCGGGTCGCCGCCGGGGACCTGACCGTCGAGGAGGCGCTCGCGGAGCACGGGAGCGAGTGATCGGACCCCGAGCCGGCGGGTTGAACGTGCGGATGACTTATCTGCTCGTGTTTCGAACGGTCGTAGCGAACCCGACCGAGAAGATGCCGGAGGAGACACAGGTCGTCGTCGTCGATGATCCGGACCTCGCTGGCCTGTACGCCGGGGGGCTCCGGGAGGAGGAGTACGCGGTCCGAATCGCCCACGACGAGCGCGCGGCACTCGCCGCCGCGGACGAGGCCGACGCCGTCGTGTTGCGGGATTCCCCGAACCTCTCGCCGGAGACGCTCCTGAACGCGTTCGACGGACGCGACGCTGAGGTGCCGACGATAGTGGTGACCGACGACGCCGACCACGGGACCTCCACGGCGGCCGACGCCCGCCTCGTCGAACCGGTCTCGGTGGAGGCACTTCGTGACGCGGTCTCCGGCCTCCTCGCCTGCCGGGCGTACTCGCGGGGAATCAGGGAACTGTTCTCGGTCGCCTCCGAGCGGGCGGCCATCGAGAGCGGGCGGGAGGAGGGCTCGGACGAGCGAAGGCGGGAACTCGACGAACGGCTCGACGAACTCCGGGATCGACTCGACGAACGGCTCGATTCGGTCGTCGAGACGGGAGGGTTCGCCGCCGCGTACCGCGCCGCCGGGGGCGACGAGGAGCCCGACGACGCCTGAAGGACACATCCCCGTACTCCCCCGTCCGCCGGATACCTGTAACCGCCCCTACTAAAAAATCATTTAATTTATTATTAGAATATATTAGAAAAATATAATTTACTTCTGGTTGACTTGTCTCGCGCAATGCCCGAGGAGACCACCTCCGACGTGGCATCGTACCTCAAGGAGCACCCGCGGATGATGGGTGCGCTGTTCACCATGCTCCTCCTGCTCTCGCAGGCGGGGACGGTCGCGGCGGGTAACGCCGGCGCCGTGTCGGGCCCTTAACGACTAGAATCGTCGGGTCCACCACGTACTTTCTCGCGGGCGACACCGATCGCAACTAACCGATGCTACGGCAGTTCCTCGGGAATCACAGGTCCGCAAGGCCGAGTTCATCACTCCAGCTGAGTCCGTCATCGTGCCGAACCGGAACAGTCTCCATCGCGAGGAAGTCGGCAAGCGACTCCCGGTCGAGTTCGAAGGTGTCCACGACAGTAGAGAACAGGTAGTAATCGTTGTCATCACTCACGTACGGACAGATCATGCTTCCCGTGGTTATCCGAGTCGTCGGATACGGCCGGTACTCCAACTCGTAACCGTCCTCAGCGATGGAAGCGACGACCGGCGCGTTTGGAGGGCTACCGTCAGCGGGCGCCAGCGTCGTCAACCCGTCCCCGACGACCGTGTACTGGTCGCCGACGGGGTGTGCGTCGGCGGCGACGTCCAGCGTGCCCGTCAGGGGGAACCCGTGGTTCAGCAGGCGGGCGAGCAGGCTGCCGACGCGGACGGCCCCGTCGTTGATGACGTCGGTGAGGGTGACGATACCGGCGACGGCGCCTGCCCGGACGAGTTCCGCCCGCTGGTCGAAGGACTGGCAGGCGTTCAGGAGGAAGGCGTCCGTCCCGACGCGATCGACCGATTCGGCGTGAAGCCAGCCGTCGGCGCACTCGAACCCCCGCTCGTCGATGTGGCCGATGTAGTGGAAGAAGTCGCCGTCACGGGTGAGCGCCTCCCGGAGTTCCACGCGAGTCAGCTCCTCCCTGAGTGTCACGTCGAAGGGGAGGTCGACCGCCGAGCCGTACGTCTCGTCGACCACGTCGGACTCGTCGGCCATCTCGCCGTCGTTACAGACGACGGTGATGGTGATATCGCCCTCGACGGGGGAGCGGTTCAGCCGGTTGTGGTACGCCTCGGGGAGCGCTTTCGTCGCCCGGATGGGCGTCCCCTCGCCGACCCAGACCTGTTCGAGCGCGTCCGTCGGCTCCGGCTGGATGTACGTCGTTCCGGGGTCGGCGACACCCCCGGAGGTCGACCCGCTGTCGGTCCCGGTCCCATCGCCACCGAAGAAGGAGGCCGTCGCGGCGGCCTCCGCGCTCGCTGGCGATCCCGACGCGGCCGAGGGCGTCCGGACCACGGCGAGGTCGGCCGCGAGGAAGGGAAGCACCTCAACGTGTTCCGGGACGGGCGCGACGTGTGTGGTCACCCCCCAGTCGGGGACGAGGTCGGCCACGGCGTCGTGGGGGACCTCAAGGTACGCCGCGAGCCGTTCGGCCGGCGGCAGGTCGTACAGACCGGCGAAATCGAGGTCGAGGCGGCGCTCGGCGATCCGTCGCTCGTGGAGGTCGACGGTGTAGTACCCCTCGGTCCTGACGAGACAGTCGAGCAGGAAGGTCCGCTCCAGGGTCTCCCGGACGACCGTCTCGACCGATGGACGGTCGAGCGGGCGGTCGACCCCCGAGTCGGCTACCAGTCGTGGCGTCGACCCCGGCACCAGGTCCGCCCCGAGATAGTAGGCGAGCGGGGTGGCGGCGTAGGCCGTCCCGAGGTCGGGCGGCAGGACGAGGCTGATGCCGGTGTCGGGCGGATCGAGACCGGACGGGACGTCGAGACGGTCGCCGAGTTCCACGAGCGGGGGGTGGCCCCGTAGCGTCGGGTACGACCGCTCGGGCGACGTGGTCTTGAGCGCGGATCCGAACGTCGAGAGCGCGCGCATCACGTCCCTGGGGTCCGACGTGGTCGTCACCGTGGCTGCCGGCCGCTCGTGGTGGGACCGTCCCCCAACGAGCACCCGACGGTCGCCGTCGAACGCGAGGCGGATGCCGAGCGGTCCGGCGCTCACCTCCAGGGGGCCCTCGGCGCGCAGGTAGATCTTCATCGGCGCACAGATCTCGATGTCGTGGGTCCCCGAGTCGAACGACGCCTCGCTCCCCCGTTCGATCTCCGCGAGCATCCCCCCGTCGGCGTCCCGGACGTACGTCTGGACGACGGTCGGGACGGTCACGCCCCCGGTCCGGACGGCGACCGCGACGTCGGTCGGGAACCGGAACCGGTCGCAGTCGGCCGGTTCGGGCGAGGTCGAGTCGTCGGTCCACAGTTCGAACTGGTGGCGCTCGACGTGGTCGACCACTACGAGTCCCGGTCCGTCGTCCCGCGTGGTGATCGAGACGTGGAAGGCGTCCGCCCCGGCGCGGGCGTCGTTGATCCCTTCGCTCACGACCGGTCACCCCCCGTCCGCGCGGTCCGGAAGGGCCATCCAGTCCGAGACCACGCCGTGGTCGGGGAGGTGCCAGCGCTGTTCGAGCCGGTACCCGTCGAGACGGAGTTCCAGGACGGCGTCGAAGAGCGGTTCGAGCGTCAGCACCGCCTCGTCGGTGCGGTCACGCGGCACCCGGACGTGGGCCATCCCGTCGAGGCGGCGGACCTGCTCGGCGAGGACGTGGAGGAACCCGAACGTGCGGGACGACCCGCACTTGAGGGGCGGAACCGGGTCGACCCCGACCCGGAGTTCCGCCGGCGAGAACCCGCCGGCCCGCGCTTCGAGGTGGTCTATCCACGCCGTGATGGCGGCTCCCAGCTCGTCGAGCGATCCGTCCACCCGCCGGACCCGTGGGCTGCCGGCGTCGCACGCGGCGCCCGCGGCGGCGCTCCGGGACGTGCCGTCACAGGCCACGACTTGTGCGCGTTCCGGGTCGGTCGACCCGGCGTTCCGGAGGCGGTCGACGGCCGCCTCGCAGTCCGACTCGGGCACGACCAACAGTCGCCGGCGGGCGGCGGCGTCCGTGCCGAGCATCCGGCGGGAGACGCGGACGTAGGCGTCGTGTGGAATCGACCCGACCACCAGCGTCGCGCTCCCACGACGCTTCAGCTCCGACAGCGCGGCGTCCAGATCAGTCATGTTCCGATCACGTCCCGTCCCCGCGGCATCGTTCGCCGTTCGGATCGTCGTAATATAAAATGTACTCATGTATTTCGAATGAAAGATCGGCAGTGTGTCGCCCGAACGGCGGTCGGGGCGTCACGGTAGACCGACGACGGTCACTCGTCCGAACGCTCGCGGATCGCGGCCTCGGCCCGGCGGGCCACCTCGCGGACGGCAACCTCCGTCTCGCGGGCGACCGCCAGCGCGTCGTCGTGTTCGGCGCTGACGTCGTAGACCGCGCCGGCGTCGTCCGACGCCACCTTCACCCCGACCTCGAACCGCCCGCCGTCGACCTCGACGGTCGCGGTCTCGACCCGACGGTCGGCGACCCAGCGGTGCCCGGCGCCGTGCTCCCGGACGCCGAGCGTGCCGGTCTCCTCGGCCAGCCGGCGGGCCACCCGCTCGGCGTCGGCGGGGTCGACGACGACCTTCACCAGGTGGCCCGGGCGCGACTTCTTCATCGTCGCCGGCAGGACGGCGACGTCGAGCGCCCCGGCGTCGGCGAGCGTCTCCTGGAGGCCCCCGAGCGTCTCCGGCGTCGCGTCGTCGAGGTTGGTCTCCAGGACGGTGATGCCCTCGCGCGACAGGCCCCCGCGGCCCTCCCCGAGGACGGCACGGAGGACGTTCGGCCGGGCGTCGAGGTCGCGGTCGCCGGCGCCGTAGCCGGCGTCCGCGACCCGCATCGGAGGCAGGCGCTCGACCCCCTCAGCGAATCGCGCGAGCAGCGCCGCCCCGGTGGGCGTGAGGAGTTCGGCGTCGACGGGACCGCCTGCGAGCCGCCAGTCCGCCCGCTCTGCGAGTTCGACGACCGCCGGCGGCGGGACGGGGTAGGTCCCGTGGGCCGTTCCGACCTCGCCGCCGCCCGCGGCCACGGGCGTGGTCACGATCCGGTCCGGGTCGAGGTCGTCGACGAGGAGCGCCACCCCGACGACGTCGGCGACGGCGTCGTCCGCGCCGACCTCGTGGAAGGCCACCTCGTCGGGGGCGGTCCCGTGGACCGCCGCCTCGGCCGCCGCGAGCAGGCGGAACGTCGCCGTCGCCTCGGCGGCGACCCGGTCGTGGACGTCCAGCCCCTCGACCAGGTCCACGACTTCCGAGAGCGTCCGGGTGGGGCCGTGGCCCTCCGCCGGGACGTGGTCGTGGTCGTGATCGTGGTCTTCGTCGTAGTCGTGGTCACGGTCCACGTCGTGATCGTGATCCCGATCGCCATCGTGGCCTCCGTCGCCCTCCGCCGCGTCGGTCGTCCCCCCGTCGCGGTCGAGGACGACGTCGACGGTCGTGGCGGCGATCCCGCCGCGCGTCGTCTCGCCGACGACGTAGCGGACGTCGAGGTCGGCCTCGACCGGCCGGAGTGCCGCCCGGTCGGCGCCGGCGGCGAGCAGGGCGGCCAGGAGCATGTCGCCCGCGGCCCCGGTCCGGCCGTCGAACGCGAGGAGGTCCATGCCCGGACCCGGGTCCGGCGTCGGCAAAAGCCGTTCGCCCTGGCCGCGTCCGATGAGGGTTTACGTGAGCCCCACATACGTGTTATCGAGTGGCACGGACCGACCACCGGACCGGACGCGGGTTCCGGGTAACAACAGGCTTAACCGGCGGCCGGGCCGAACCGAAGACGATCCCCCCGAGCGAACAATGAACGAAGTCCAACTCGAAGTGGCGAAGGCCTACCCGAACGACTCGGGGCGCGGCATCGCGCGACTCGACCCCGACACGCTACTCCACCTGAAGCTCTCGCCCGGCGACATCATCGAGATCGAGGGCAGCGAGACCACCGCGGCGAAGGTCTGGCGGGCGGACCGGCAGGACTGGAACACCGACACGGTGCGTATCGACGGGTTCACCCGGCAGAACGCCGACGTGGGCATCGGCGAGCGGGTGACGATCCGAAAGGCGGAGGCAAAGAAGGCCGACCGCCTCGTCCTCGCGCCGCCGGAGGAGGCGTCGGTCCAGTTCGGGTCCGACGCCGCCGGGATGGTCAAGCGTCAGATCCTCAAGCGGCCGGTCGTCGAGCGCGACATCGTGCCGGTGATGAGCAGCACGAACCACCCGTTCATGCGCTCGCCCGGCCAGGCCATCCCGCTCATCGCCGTCGAGACCGAGCCCGACGGGGTCTGTCTGGTGACCGAGGACACCGAGGTCGAGCTCCGCGAGGAGCCCATCTCGGGCTTCGAGAAGGCCAGCGGCGGCATCACCTACGAGGACATCGGCGGCCTGCAAAAGGAGATCCAGCGGGTCCGGGAGATGGTCGAGCTCCCGATGAAACACCCGCAGATCTTCAAGAAGCTGGGCATCGAGCCGCCACAGGGGGTGCTCCTCCACGGCCCGCCCGGGACGGGCAAGACCCTGCTCGCCAAGGCCGTGGCCAACGAGACCTCGGCGAGCTTCTTCTCCATCGCCGGCCCGGAGATCATCTCGAAGTACTACGGCGAGTCCGAA
>JBDGSZ010000082.1:0-17468 GCA_042217265.1 Haloferacaceae archaeon | reverse complement strand
GTAGCCCGTGAGCGCCTCGCTCCGGTTGCCCGTGCCCAGGACGACCCGGTCGTCGACGTTGGCGACGAAGTAGTTGAGTACCGCGCGGGTCCGCACCCGAACGTTACCCACGGCGGTCCGGTACGGCTCCTCCTCCGGGTGGGCGTCGGGGTCCTCGCCCGGGAAGGCGTCGACGAACGACTCGACGACCGGCGCGATGTCGACCACGTCGTAGTCGACGCCGAGGTCCTCGGCGACACGCTCCGCGTCGCTCATGTTCCCCTCGTCGTTCACCTCGCTCGGCATGACCAGTCCCCGGACGTTTTCGGCGCCGAGCGCCTCGACGGCGAGGTACGCCGTCGTCGTGCTGTCGATGCCGCCCGAGAGGCCGACGAGCGCCCCGTCGGCGCCGGCCGCGTCGACCATCTCTCGAACGAATCCGACGATCCGGTCGCGGACCGCGTTGAGTTCGTCGTCGTCGAGCCGCAAGTCGAGCGGCGCCGTCTCGGTCAGAACCGTCTGCGTACTCATCGGACCACGATACGTCGGGGAGCGTCAAATAGTCCGTCCCCGTCGGGTGGCGGTGGACGTCCGTCCAGTTCCGGACGTCCTCCGAAGCGCTACGTTCAAGTGCGGGGACGGGTTACCGCCGACGCGCCGCCGTCCTGAGGGGACAGGGCGGCAAAGCGACACGGGAGCGCCGTTGGTCCAGTGGTAGGACACGAGCTTCCCAAGCTCGTAGCCCGGGTTCAATTCCCGGACGGCGCATTTTCCGAGCGGAACGATGAAAACCGCCCGGAGGGGATCGAACCCGGCCCGTCGCAGTACCCCGGCGGGGACGACCGTCCGGCTTCGGTACGTCCCGGAAGCCGCGTGGCCTCGGGCGAACGGGCGAGGGACGCGTCTCGGCGGCGGGGGCAGGTACCGGCGCGCGGTGGGGAGACAGCGGGGCAGAGGAAGGGATACGACCTCGCTGGCGTGTGGGCTGTCCCCCGTGAGGAGGTAGGGCGCGAACCGGTTTCAAACCGCACGTTGTCTCGTTTAATTACTGTACGCCCGCCGTCCGCCCCGCCACGACCGGGCGCGGAACGGCGGGTGCCGCCGCGGGGGAAGCCCACCGGTCGGCACGTCCGCTTAGCGCTCCGGGAACCGCCCGTCTTCGACGACCCGCTCCGGGTCGTCGATCAGGTCGAGCAGTTCCGCCGTCGCCGGCGGATCGAAGCGGAGGACGCGCCGCCACCACGGCCCCTTCCCGGAGTCGCTTGAGAGGTCCGTGACCAGCCAGTTCGCCTCGCTCCCGGTCGATCCCGAGAGCGGCACCGCCCGGTCGAACAGGCGGGAACGGTCGTCGCCGCGGACGAGGACGCGGGCGTCGAACTCGGCGCGCCGCAGGTGGGCGTTCGTGGCGAACCGCTCCCGTTCGGCCGCCGGCAGGGCCCGGAACGCCTCGCCGGTCACGGCCCGGGCGACGCGGAAGGCGCCGATGAGGTACGCCCCCCAGTCGTCGAGGACGAAGGGCGCCCGGCCGGGTCCGGCCGGCGTCCCCGGTTCGGGGGACCGCTGGCGGAGCGACAGGGTGGCGTAGAACAGGAGATAGTCGCCGGGGGCAAGCGCGGAGAGCGGCCCCGCCTTCACGCCGTGTTCGTCGCCGTAGGTGTACGCCGTCCGGCCGTGGACGCCCGCGAACTCGGGGTCGAGGTGGACCCGGCGGTCGTGGAGACCGGCCGGCAGGTCGACGTCGAGGTCGAGGTCGGCGTAGGTCGGCACGGGGTCGTCGGTCGGCTCCCGCTCCGGGATCGGCACGTACTCGAACCGGCCGTCCGGGTAGACCGGACCGCGCACCCCGGGCAACTGCGTGTTGGCGGCGACGTTGATCGCGACCGCCCGCGGCCCCGCCCCGCCCGATCGGTCATCGGCCGCACCCGTTCCTTCTCCGGTCATGCGGGGCGAAACCGGTACACGTGGTCGTCGCCGTCGCGCGGGTCACCCCGGCCGTCGCGGTTGCTCGTCGTGACGTACAGGTGGTCGTCGGGCCCGACGAACGCGGTTCGCAGGCGCCCGAACCGGCCCTCGAAGAGGCGCTCCTGCTCGACGACCTCGGTCCCGTCGAACCGGACCCGATGGAGGTGCGTGCCGGCGAGCGTCCCGAAGAACAGGTCGCCCTGCCAGTCAGCGATGGGTCCGTCCTCGGGGTAGACCGCCGTGCTCCCGGGCGCGATGGTGGGAGTGTACGCCGCGAGCGGGTCGGTGAACCGGTCGTCGTCGCTCGGCCCCCGGACCGTCGGCCAGCCGTAGTTGTGCCCCGCCGCGAGCAGGTTCACCTCGTCGTCGGTGTTCGGGCCGTGTTCGGTCGAGAGCAGGTCGTCGCCGCGGAAAGCCAGCCCCTGCGGGTTCCGGTGCCCGTAGGTGAAGACCGGGTTGTCGAACGGGTTGTCCGGGTGGGGATCGCCGTCGGGCGTCAGGCGGAGGACCGACCCGTTGAGGGCCGTCGGGTCCTGTGCGGCCGACGCCTCGTTCGCGTCGCCGCAGGTCGCGTACAGTTCGCCCTCGCGGGCCAGCAGTCGCCCGCCGTCGTGGATGCGCGCGCCGGGGATGCCGTCGAACGCCGTCTCCGGCCGCCAGCCGTCGGCCACGTCGTGCCGGACGACGCGGTTGCGCGTCCCGCCGTCGCCGGCGTAGGTCTGGTAGGTGTAGGCCGCCCTTCCGTCGGGATGGAAGGCGAGCCCGAGGAGGCCGCCCTCGCCCCGAGCGCGGACGTCGACCTCGCGGACCGTCCCGACGGCGCCCCCGTCGACCCGGACGATCCGTCCCGGGCGCTCGGTCAGGTAGAGGGTCCCGTCGTGGAAACCCGCGCCCCAGGGCACCTCCAGTCCGGCCGCGTACGCCTCGACCGCGACGCCGTCGACGGTGGCGACCGTCGTCGGGGACTGTCCGCCCGCAGCCGTGCCCGCCGTGTCCCCGGTCCCGCCGTCGCCGCCGGCCTTCGCCCCGTTGCCCGCGCCACACCCAGCCAGGGACAGGGCGACCGCGGCGCCGGCGGTCGCGAGGAAGCGACGCCGGTCGGCTGCGTGTCCGTTCATGGCGTGTCAACGGCCGGAACGAGGAAAAGCCTCGCCCCTCGGGGTCAGGCGTCGGGGGGAGTCAGGTCGCGGCCGAACTCGTCGAACCGGTCGAGGTCGTCGGACAGGTCGTACTCGATGCGCCGCTCCTCGCGGCGGTTCTCGCCGCCGGCCTCCAGGGGGTCGGCGACGGACTCCCAGCCCGGCTTGATCTTGACGCTCTTGGCCGGTGACCCGACGGCGATGTGGTGGTCGGGCACGTCGCCCTGGACCGCCGACTTCGCGCCGACGACCGCGTTCTTCCCGACCCGACAGCCCGCCCGGACCATCGAGTCGTACGTGACGCGTGCGTCGTCGTCGATGATGGTGTGGTAGTTCCGCACCTCGGTCTGGTCGACGATGTCGTGGTCGTGGCTGTAGACGTGGGCGTCGTCGCTGATCGAGACGCGGTCGCCGATGGTCAGGCGGCCGCGGTCGTCGAGGTGGACGTCGTCGTGGACGACGGTGTTGTCGCCCATCTCGATGTTGTGGCCGTACGAGAAGGTGATGCCCTTGAACAGGCGGAGGTCGTCGCCGGCCTCGGCGAACAGGTGATCGGCGAGCATCTGCCGGAACCGAAGAGCGAACGCGACGTTGTCGGCCATCGGCGTGGCGTCGAACTGCCGCCAGAGCCACTGGAGGTACTTCGACTGCTGGAACCGGTCCTCGTCCTTCTCGGCGTAGTACTCCGACTCGAGCGTGGCGTTACACGGGTCGTACCCCTGGAGCCGGACGCGCGTGGCCGGCGAGACGGACTCGCCGGCCTGCCAGGCCTCGTAGGCCTCCCTGTCGCCGAACAGGTCGACCAGCGTCTCCCGGACCACGACGCAGGTGTCCTCGTCCGACGAGAGCCGCTCGTCCACCTCGTCGATGAACCCCCGCACCCCCGCCTCGGCCGCGTCGGGCAGGGAGACGTGACGTTTCGTCATGCCACCTCCGTACACCGCCGGCGCACTAATGGGTTCGGATGCGAGCGGCGCTGACCGGCTCCGGACACGTCGGCGTGGAACGGCTGCCCGGTTCGAGGTGAAACGAACCACACGCGATAAGTGGACCGGACCCGAATCCCGGGGCATGAGACACCGCACGCTCGGCGACTCCGGCGTCGAGGTGAGCGAGGTGGGGTTCGGCGCCTGGGTCGTCGGCACCGACTGGTGGGGCGACCGCTCGGCGGAGGAGGCGGTCGGGATGATCCGCCACGCCGTCGACCGGGGCATTACCTACTTCGACACCGGCGACGTGTACGGCCACGGGCGGAGCGAGGAGCTCGTCGGGGAGGCGCTGGCGCCGTACCGCGACGAGGTGACCGTCGCCACGAAGGTCGGGTACGACTTCTACAACAACCCGCAGGCCGGCCACGGCGAACTGCCGAAGCGGCTCGACCCCGACTGGATCCGGACCGCGGTCGAGCGCTCGCTCGACCGCCTCGACATGGAGTACGTCGACTTCCTCCAGCTGCACAACGCTGACGTCTCGGAGGTGACCCCCGAGGTGGTCGAAACGCTGGAGGACCTCCGCGAGGATGGGGTCGTCGACGCGATCGGCTGGGCGCTCGGACCCTCCATCGGGTGGCTCGCCGAGGGCGACCGCGCGGTCGAACTCGACTTCGACGCGGTCCAGACCGTCTTCAACGTCCTCGAACAGACGCCCGGCCAGCACTTCCTCGACACCATCCGGGAGCGCGACGCCGACACGTCGCTCGTCGCGCGCGTCCCGCACTCCTCGGGCCTGCTGAACGAGCAGGTGACGCCCGACACCGAACTCGGGACGGGCGACCACCGCGCCCACCGGCCGGACGCGTGGTTCGAGGCCGGGTGGGAGAAGGTCGACGCGCTCCGGTTCCTCGAACGCGACGGCGAGCGCACCATGGGCCAGGCCGCCATCCAGTGGCTCCTCTCCCACGACGAGGTGGCGTCGGTCACGCCGACGTTCCGCACCCGCGAGGACGTCGACGAGTGGGCCGCCGCGCCGGAGACGCCGCGGCTGAGCGACGCGGAGCGCGAACGGGTCGCCGACCTCTACGCCCGGAACTTCGACGTCGGCCGAGACGACGGGATGGGCCCCGAGGACTTCCGCTCCTCGGTCGACGGCGACGACCTCCGCGCCGCCGGCGTGCTCCCGTAGGCGCGCCCCGCTCGACCGGTCAGAACGGCAGGAGCGACAGGAGCCGGTCGGCGAGCGTCGGGCCGCGGTCGCGGAGCCACCGCATCTCGTGGGTCCGCAGTTCGCCGGCGCTGAGAAAGGGCGCCGCGTCCCCGGGGGCGTCGCGGTACGCCTCGACGGCGTACACGAGGTTCGTCCGCGCCGCCGCCTCGAAGTCGCCGACGCCCCGGCAGCCGGTCTCGGGGTCGACGGCGACCCACTCGGGACCCTCCGACCGGCCGGGACGGAGCGGTCCCGGGCGACGGCTGACCTCGGCGCGGTCGAGCACGGCGTCGGGGTCCATGCCGGAACGCAGGGCGCCCGAGAACGAGACGGTTTCGGCGGGTCGACGAGCGACCGGAGGCCGGCCTACGCCAGGAAGACGTGTCGCGGCCGGTCGGCGAGGACGTCCCGCCCCCAGTCGACCGTCTCGGCGAAGGCGTCGGAGCGGAAAAAGCCCATGGCGTCCTCCCGCGAACGCCACTGGCTGGCGATGAACATGTCGTTCGCGTCCTCGTGGTTCACCATCAGATCGGTGCGCAGGTGGCCGTCGGTGTCCGCCAGGACGCCTCCGACGACGTCGAACTTCTCCGCGAACTCCTCGCGGTAGTCGGGCTTGACCGTGTAGAACATCCCCATCGTCCCGAAGCCCGACTCCTCGTCGGCGCGGCCGACGACGTCCGGGAGGTCAGAGAGGAACCCGGCGGCGGTCTCGGCGGCGCTGGCGGTATCCCAGACGCTCACGACCGCCGTCCGGGACCCGTCGCGGGCCTCGTAGACCGCCGTCCGGACGTGCGTGTCGTAGTGGTCGAAGTTGGCGCGGAGCCCCTCGACCTCCTCGAACAGGGCGTCCGGGTCGGCCTCGCTGTAGAGCACCGTCGCGTAGACGTCCTCGCCGTGGGGTTGGCCCGCGTACACGTCCAGGTCGGCGAGTTCGCCCCGGATGTCGTCGGCGTCCGCGTCGGCCGCGTCCGCGGCGTCCGCCGCGTGGTCGTCACCGGACGCGTGCGGGTGGTCGCCGGTCGTCGCGTCCCCGCCGCCGTGGGGGGAGTCGCCGGTCGCGTCGTCGCCGTGGCCGTGTCCCGTGTCGGCCGGGGCGTCGCCGCCCCCGTCGGTCGGAACCGGGTCGCCGGCGAGGTACGCACCGAGGTCGGCGGCGGGGAAGCGGCGACCGACGTAGAAGGGGCCGAACTCGCCGTACAGCGCGGTGGCGTCGTCGAACCGCATCTCGTAGACGATGTCCTTGATGTCGGTCGGGTCGCCGCCGAAGAGGGTGACGCCCCACTCGTGGTCGTCGAGGCCGACCGACGAGGAGATGACCTGCTTGATTCGCCCGGCGTACTCCCGGCCGACGTCGCCGTGACCGGCCATCAGGTCCGCGCGCTCCTCGAAGTCGAGCGCGTACCAGTTGTGCTCCGCGCCGCGGCGCTTGCTCATCGGGTAGAAGCTGACGTACTCGCCCTCGGGCACGTCGGGGTGGAGCTTCCCCTCAATGTAGCGGCGCAGCCCCTCGTCGGTCTCCTCGCTCCCGTCCTCGAAGTAGTCGGTCGAGACGTAGCCGCTCACCTCGGTGACCGAGACGTACGACGTCGCCCGGTCGGTGAACCCGGCGAGCGCCGTGTTCTCGAACCGGCGCTCGGCGGTCGAGAGGTGATCGAGCGTCGGCCGGAAGTGGACGATGAGCAGGTCGGCCTCGTGGCCGAGGACCGAACAGACGGCCGACGTTCCCTCGCCAGCGCCGTGGTCCGCGCCGGCGTCGACGTCCGCCGCGGCCTCGTGCCGTTCCAGGTACTCGACGCCCTCGGCGACGGCGCGGTCGCGCTCGCGGTCGGGCGCGTCGTTCCACGCGTCCCAGTCGATGCGCCTGAAGTCGTGGAGGACGAACCAGCCCTCGTCGGTCCGCGGGGGTTCCGCCATACCGCGTCGTTACGGCCCGACCGACATGGGGCTTTCTAGTTCAGGAGCTGGGGACCGAACACCAGGAGGACGAGCGATCCGAGCATCGTCAGCCCGACCCCCGTGGTGATGGTCCGCACCAGGCGGTCGCGCTCGCCGACCGGGAGCCGGGCGACGACCGCCTCGGCCGCGGTCCGCAGGATGCGCCCGCCGTCGAGCGGGTAGCCGGGGATGCAGTTGAACAGGCCGAGTTGGAGGTTGATCCACGCGGTCCAGAACAGCGCGTTCGCCAGGACGAAGACGGGCTCGGGCCCGAGGACGCCGAGCGGCCCCTCGACGACGTAGAAGTTCGTCGTCGGGCCGGTGAAGCCCGGGAAGTTGGGGATGCCGAGGACGAAGGAGGCGAGCGGGAGGACCAGCGCCACGTAGACCAGGAGGAGTACCGAGCCGCCTGTGTCGATGGGTGGGGCGGTGCCGGGGCCGCCGTCGCCGCCGAGCAGTTCGAGATAGGTCCCGGCCGGGTAGGGCTGGACGCCGAGGTCGGTCACCACGAGCCCGCTCACGCCGGGGAAGACGTTCACCCCGAGGAACCCGCTCCCGCCGCGGGGGTGTTCGCCGAGGGTCACCCGATAGGTGACCGGGGTGCCGTCGCGGTAGGCCCGGACCCGGACGCGCTCGCCCGGCTCGGTCCGGTCGAGGACGGCCCTGAGGGCGTCCGCGGAGGAGACCCGCTCGCCGGCCACCCGCGTCACGACGAGGGGGGACTCGGTCGGCGCGCCGGCGGCCGCGAGCGGCCCGTCGGGCGCGACGACGACGTACGCGCCCGCCGGCGTCGTCGTCGTCCCGGCGGTCGTGTTCAGCCTGACGACCTCGCGGTCGGCCAGCGCGGCCGCGAGGTCGGCGCGGGTCTCGACCGGCGTCCCGTTGACCGCGCGCACCCGGACGGGGTCGTCGCCCTGATCGACGGCGAGGCCGGCGGGGTTGCCGTTCACGGAGCGAACGACGACGAGCGACCGGCGCACCGTCACGGTCCGGTCGCCGTTCACCTCGACGGCGACGGTCCGGTCGTCGGTCCCGGCGAGCGCGGCGTCGAGTTCGGACTCGGTCGTGACCGGGGTGCCGGCGACCGCCGTCACCCGGTCGCCCGGACCGATGGGGGCGTCGCCGGCGGGCGTCCCCGCGTGGGTCCCGGCGACGGCCACGCCCGGCGCGAGGCCGATGGCGGCGATGACCGGGCCGAACAGGAGGGCGAAGGCGACGACCGTGACGGCGAAGTTGTTGGTCACCCCGGCGGCGAACATCCGGCTCCGTGACCCCCGGCTCGCCGACCGCTGGCTCCCCTCGTCGGGTTCGACGAACGCGCCGACGGGGATGAGGGTGAGAAAGACCAGCCCCATCGACTCGATGTCGATGTCCTCGACCCGGCAGAGCAGGCCGTGGCCCCCCTCGTGGACCACGAGGCCGACCAGCAGGCCGAAGACGATCTCCGGGGCGACCGACAGCGGCAGGAAGTCGTTCACGCCCGGGATGACGAGGAAGTTCCGCGGCTGGTTGACCGCCGACGGGGCCGGCGGGTTCCGGAGGATCGCGAGGCCCTGGACCAGAAGCAGGAGGAAGGTTCCGGCCATGATGACCAGCGCGATGCCCAGCCCCACGTTGGCCCACGCGCGCCAGAACCGGCGGGGCGTCGCCAGCCAGTCCAGGAACTCCCGGCCGCGCGTCGTGTGGACCGTCGTGATCGGCCCGGAGAGCCGGACCGAGTCCGGGAGCGCCCCCCGCGACCGGAGGAGGAGGGCGCCGAGGGTGTAGGCGACGAGTCCGACCAGCGCCCACAGCAACGGGTTCATCGTGGAGACGGAGGGTCGCGCCGCTCAAAAGCCGTTCGGGTCCGGCGAGGAGGCCCGCGGCGTCAGGCCTCGCGTCGCAGGCGGTCGACGACGAACTCGCGGTCGAGTTCGCCGAGGAACTCGCCGAGCCGCGGCCCCTCGGTGTCGTCGAAGAAGAGGCGGTAGCCGGCGGCGAAGAAGTCGCCGACGTCGACGCCGTGGCGCTTTGCCGTCTCGTAGATCTCGCCCTGGATGGCCTCGCCGTCGTGGCCCGCGGCCACGAAGTCCGCGAGGTCGTCGAGCGCCGCCGCGGTGTCCCCGTCGAAGGACGCGTCCGGGAGGGTGGACTGGAGGCGGTAGTTGTACTCGTTGTCCATCCGCTCGGCCCAGGCGCGGGCCCGCTCGACCCGCTCCAGCGCGTCCTCGACGGCCCACTCCGGGGTGTCGTCGGCGAGGTGCCCCTCGTTGCGCGCCATCGACACCCGCAGGTCGCGGTCGTCGGTCATGCCGAGGACGGCCGCGAAGGTGTAGGGCAGGCGGACCCGCTCGGCCCGCACCTCGTCGACGAGGGACGGGTATACGCGGTCTGCGAAGGCCTCGCGGTCCGGGTCGTCGACCTCGCCGAAGTAGGCCCGTTCGAGGCGGTCGAACTCGTCGACCAGCCGGTCCAGCCGCGAGAGGTCGAGGTCCCGGGCCTTCCGGGGGTTGCGCGCGAAGAAGTAGCGTAGCACCTCCGGTTCGAGGAGGTCGAGCACCTCGTCGACGGTGACGACGGTACCCGACGAGGAGGAGAGGGGTTCGCCGTCGACGGTGAACCACTCGTAGGTCATCGGGACCGGGGGCTCGACGCCGATCACCTCCTCGGCGATCTCGACCCCGCTCGGCCACGACCCCTCGGCGTGGTCCTTGCCGAACGGCTCGAAGTCCACGTCGAGGACGGCCCACTGCGCGGGCCACTCGAACCGCCAGGGGAGTTTCCCCTCGCGGAGCGTGGCCTCGCCCTCGTGGCCACAGCCCTCGATGTCCTGTCCGCCGGCGGTCAGCCCGGAGCAGACGTAGGAGACGGTGCCCGCGTCGAGGTCGACCCCGCGCACGTCGGTCGTGAGCCGTCCGCACTCCGCACACTGGGGCATGAACGGGACGTAGTCCTCGTCGACCCCGTCCTGGTGGCGGGCGAGCACCTCCCGTGCGCGGTCGCGCCGTTCGAGGATGCACCGGGTGACGGCCTCGAACTCGCCGGCCTCGTAGAGGTCGGTGTTCGAGACGGTCTCGACCGGGACGCCGACCGACTCGGCGGCGCGCGCGAGTAGGTCGGTGAAGTGGTCGCCGTAGGAGTCGTGGTCGCAGCCGTCGAAGGGGTCCGGGATCGAGGTGTACGGCTTGCCGAGGCTCCGGCCGAGGGCGCCGGCGTCGACCTCCGAGAGGCCGACGAGGTCGAGGTCGGCCGTCGCGAGGGTCCGGGGCACCGAGCGGAGGGCGTCGCGGTCGTCGCTGGTGAACACCTGGCGGACCTCGTAGCCACGGTCGCGGAGGGCCTCGGCGACGAAGTGGCCGCGCATGATCTCGTTGAAATGTCCGAGGTGGGGGACGCCGGAGGGCGAGACGCCGCCCTTGACCACGACCGGTTCGTCGGGGTTCCGGTCCAAGACCTCGTCGGCGATCTCGTCGGCCCAGAAGGCGTGGTGGTCGCCCTCGCCGCTCATCCGTCGCCCCAGGCGTCGATCTCGCCGGTCTCGCCCTCCGGGACGACGTCGGTACCGGTGTGATCGCCCCGCAGGACCGCCCGTTCGACGGCCGTCGGGTCGGTCCCGTCGAGCACGACCGCTCGGAGGCCGGCGCGCTGGATGAGCTTCGCCGCGAGGAGGTCGACGGGCGCCGAGGCGCCGGCCGACCGGCTCATCGGAACCACGACATCGACCAGTTCCGCGGGGGACAGGCGGTCGTACCGCTCCGCGTCGGGGTCCGCGTCCGGGTCGGCGTCGTAGACCCCGTCGGCGCTCGTAGCGAAGACGAGGAGGTCCGCCCCGATGTCCTCGGCGAGGGCGGCGGCGACGGCGTCGGTGGTCTGTCCGGGCGCGACCCCACCCATGACGGCGACCTCGCCGCGGCGGAGCGCCGCGCCGGCTGCCCCGTAGTCGCCGGCGGGCCCGGCCGCGGCGTCGGGCCCGAGCGCCGCGACGAGCAGGCGGGCGTTGATGCGGGTCACGTCGATGCCGATGCGGTCCAGCTCCACCTCGTTGGCGCCGAGGTGGCGGGCGGCGTCGATGTACTCGCGGGCGACCGTGCCGCCGCCGACGACGACCCCGACCTCCCAGCCGGCGGCGACGAGGGCGTCGACGGCCGCGGCGTAGTCGTCGACGCGGCCGGCGTCGAGGTCGGGCGCCAGCACGCTTCCCCCGATCGAGAGGACGACTCTCATCACCCGGTGTAGGTCCGGAGCCGGGCATAAGGGTTGCCAACTCGGCCCCAGAACGCCTAAGCCCGTCGCCCCCCGCGGTCGTGACATGCGCGTCCTCAACGTCGTCGGGCCGGGAGCGACGGAACTCACGGCCCGGCTCGTCCCGGAACTCGACGGCCGGGTGGCGACCGTCGAACGGCTGCCCGACGGAGGGGCCGACCGGTCGCCCGAGGCGGCGGCCGCATACGGCCTCGGTCCCGACGGGTCGTGGGTCGGCGCCGGCGCCGACCGGTCGCTCGACGGACTGCTCGACGACCTCGCGCCGGCCTTCGACGTCGCCCTGCTCGCGGGGTTCGACGACGCGGCCGTCCCCGCGGTGGCCCTCGGCGACGCCGACCCCGCGGGCGAGGCGGTCCTCCGGGGCGCCGACGCCGGAGCGGTGACGGCCGAGGACGTCCTCGAGGCGCTGGGCGACGTCGAACCGCGGGTCACCCTGGAGTCGCTCGTCCGGCGGGCGAAAGCCTCCCCGCGGGCCGACCGCGCCGGCGCCATCGCCACCTTCACCGGTCGCGTGCGGGCGAGGGACGACCCCAACGATCCCCGGACTGTCCGCCTCCGGTTCGAGAAGTACGAGGGCGTGGCCGACGAACGCCTGGCGGCCCTGAGCGAGGACCTCGAGGCCCGCGACGGCGTCCACGAGGTGCTCCTCCACCACCGGACCGGCGTCGTCGAGGACGGCGAGGACATCGTCTTCGTGGTCGTCCTCGCCGGACACCGCGAGGAGGCCTTCCGGACCGTCGAGGACGGCATCAACCGGCTGAAGGAGGAGGTACCGCTGTTCAAGAAGGAGGTCACCGTCGAGGACGAGTTCTGGGTTCACGAGCGCGGGTGACGGCCGTCGCGCGCCCCCGGGCCGCCCCTTCCGACCGACGCGGAGCGACGCGTTCGGCGTCGAAACTGGGGCGCGACCCGCGGATCGGCGTCAGACTACGATCACGTCTCTTCGTTTCGGAAGAAAGTATAACGTGCCTCGATAAAATGTCCGAGTGTTTCTAAGCCGATCGTAAAACGAACCGTTTTCGTCGGTTTAGCCGGAAACGGCCCGAACTGTTCCGAACGTTCATCCCTTTATAACATCCCCCGGGTCACAGGGAGCAACGTAGTCATGAGCGCAACCGCGAATCCCTCCACCGACGACGCGGACGCCGACCTCAGCAAGGAGGAGCGCCTCCGCCGGTACCTCCTCGAGAAGGCCCAGGACGGCGAGATGTACTTCAAGAGCAAGTTCATCGCCGACGAGGTCGGGCTCTCGCCCAAGGAGATCGGAGCCCTGATGGTGAAGCTCCGCGACTCCGCGACCGAACTGTCCGTCGAGAAGTGGTCGTACACCAGCGCGACCACCTGGCGGGTCGAGCCGGCCCAGGCGTAGTCCCCGCGCGCCGCCCGGTCCCCGTCGCGCTCGCGCCGTCGCGTCATTTATCCCTCGAAACCCACAAACGGACACCGATGAGTGCATCGCAGTCGGCGACCGACGGTCCGCCGACGGGACGCCTCCGGTCGCTGTTCCACCTCCGCGAGACCCGCCGGGACGGCGACCGGATCCACTACCACGGCGAACTGCTTGTCCCGCGCCGGGTGCTGGTCGAGGAACTGGCCCCGGCCTTCCGGGAGGCGGGCTACGAGCTGGAACTCTCCGCCGGCCGGCGCCCCGACGAGGTGGTCGTGACCGCCGAGCCGATCACGCCCGGCGTCGACGGGGTCCCCTGGAAGAACGTCGCCCTCCTGGCGGCGACGGTCCTCTCGACCCTGGTCGTCGGCGCGCTCGCGTGGTACTACATCCCGCTCGCGGAGGTCCGGTCGAACCCGCTCGTCGTGTTCCGGGCGTGGCCCTTCACCGCCGCGGTGCTCGGCGTGCTGTCGGCCCACGAGCTCGGGCACTACCTCGTCGGCCGGTACCACGGCGTCGACGTCTCGCTGCCCTACCTCATCCCGTTCGTGTTCCCGTTCGGGACCCTGGGCGCCATCATCCGGATGCGCGGGCGGATGCCCGACCGCAGGACCCTGTTCGACATCGGCGTCGCCGGGCCCCTCGCAGGGCTGGCGGCGACGGTCGTCGTGACCGTCGTCGGCCTCTCGATGGAGCCGATGATCGTCCCACGGCGGGTGGTCGAGACGAGCGGCCAGGTCATCGTCTTCCACAACCCGCCGCTGCTCGACCTCATCGCGGCGGCCATCGGACAGCCGACGGACTACGCGGACCCGCGGAAGACGGTCCACCCCGTCATCATCGGCGGGTGGGTCGGGATGTTCTTCACCGTGCTGAACCTCCTCCCGGTCGGCCAGCTCGACGGGGGACACATGCTCCGTGCGATGCTGGGCGAGCGCCAGGAGACCGTCGCCGCGCTCGTGCCTTTGGCGCTGTTCGGCCTCGCGGGCTACCTCCACTTCGGCCGGGGGCTCGGCATCAACGAGTCGGTCGGCCTCTGGGCGTTCTGGGGACTCGTCGCCACCGGCCTCGCGTACGGCGGGCCGGCCGACCCGCTCGACGAGACGCCCCTCGGCTGGCGTCGCCAGGCCGTCGGCCTGTTCACCTTCGCGGTCGGCGCGCTCTGTTTCCTCGCAGTCCCCATCCAGCTCATCGGGTGAGTCAGGCGTCGGGGTCGCCGTCCCCGTGGACGTAGCCCCGATCCGGGAGCGGATCGCCGTCGGCGGTCAGGCCCTCCTCCGCCGGAACGACCTCGCCGACCCGCGTCAGCGCGACGGGACACGCCCCGCGGGCCGCGTCCAGGGCATCGGGAGGGACGGTGCAGACGAGTTCGAAGTCCTCGCCGAAGAAGGCGGCCAGCTCCCGCCGGTCCCCGGGACCGGTCGCGACCGCCTCGACGCTCGCGTCGACCGGAAGCGCGTCCCACGAGAGGGCGACGCCACGGCCGCTCGCGTCGGCCAGTTGATGAACAGAGCGAGCCAGCCCGTCGCTGGAGTCGAGCATCGCCGTCGCGTGGGGGGCGAGTGCCCGCCCGGCGGCGACCCGGGGCTCGAACCGGAACAGGTCGTTGCCCCGCTCGGCGTCGCCGGCCCGGAACCGACGGAGCGCGGCGGCCGTCCGCCCCAGGGTTCCCGTGACACAGACCGCGTCGCCGACCGCGGCGCCGGAGCGACGGACGGGGGCGTCGGTCGCGCCGAGCGCCGTCGTGGCGACGGTGAACTCGTCGTGCTCGTCGAGGTCGCCGCCGACGTAGCGCGCGCCGACCGCCTCGCAGACCGCCCGGGCACCGCGGACGTACGCGGCGATCTCCGCCTCGTCGAGCGCGGGCGCGCCGTAGGCCGCGACGGCGGCCGTGGCGCCGGCGCCCATCGCCGCGACGTCCGAGAGCGAGGCCCCGACCGACCGCCAGCCCGCCGTGTAGCGCGTGGTCCCCTCGGGGAAGTCCGTCGTCTCGTGGAGCATGTCGGTCGAGACGACGGTCCCGTCGACGACCGCGGCGTCGTCGCCGGCGCCGGGGAGGGTCGCGGCGAGCATCGACAGCGCCTCGCGCTCGTCCATACCGCCCGTCGTGGACGCCGCCCCAAATACCCGCCGGCGGGCCGCGCGGTACCGGTGGGTTCAAGCGGCGGTCGACCGACGTGGCCGGCATGGTCTTGGGGAAGGCGCGGGCGACCGCCCTCGGGTTCGCCGGCGCGGTCGCGGTCTTCGCCCTCCTGTTCTGGGTCGCCGGCGTCGAGGAACTGGTCGCCACGCTCGAACGGACCGACCTCCGGCTGGCCGGCCTGGTCGCGCTCGCGGCCCTCGGCTGGCTCGCGGCCTGGGGGCTCGCGCTCCGGACCGTCCTCGGCGTCCTCGGCGTCGACGTCGGACCGCTGTCGTCGTTTCTCGTCTTCGCCGCCGCGATGTTCGCGAACAACGTGACGCCGTTCGGACAGGCCGGCGGCGAACCCGTCACGGCCCTGTTGCTCTCGCGGGTGACCGACGCCGAGTACGAGACCGGCCTCGCGGCCATCGCCAGCGTGGACACGCTCAACTTCGTCCCCTCCATCACGCTGGGGGTGGTCGGCGCCGGCTACTACGCCACCGAGGTGACCCTCGGCACCAACCGGAACGTCGCGCTCGCGACCGTCGCCGTGGTGGCGCTCGCGGTGGGCGTGCCGGCGCTCGTCTACGCCGGATGGAAGCGGCGCTACCGGATCGAGGAGCGGCTCGTGCGCCGGCTGACGCCGCTCGTCAGGCGGGTCGCCGCCCGCGTCCCGCGGGCGCCGGTCCCGACCGTCGAGGGGGTCGAGCGCCGCATCACCGGCTTCTTCCGCGCCATCGAGCGGGTCGGCGAGGACCGCCGGGGGCTGGCGGCCGCGCTCGCGTTCTCGTCGCTCGGCTGGGGCTTCCAGATGGCCGGCCTCTGGCTGGCGTTCCGGGCCGTCGGCGTCCCCATCCCGCTCTCCATCGCGCTGTTCGTCGTCCCCATCGGCGCCATCGCCGGCGTCACGCCCCTGCCGGGCGGCGCCGGCGGCATCGAGTCGGTGCTCGTCGTCCTGCTCGTGGCCGCGCCGCTCGCCGGGGTCACCGAACCGGTCGCGCTCGCGGCCGTTGTCGTGTTCCGCGCCGCGGTCTACTGGATCCCCGTCGTCGTCGGCGGCGGCGTCGCGGCCGTCATCGGCCTCGGGGGCGAGGTCTGAGCGTCAGGGCCGGTCGCCGTCGAGGGCGACGAGTTCGCGCTCGAACCCCGCCGCCCCGCCGCGCCAGCGCCAGGAGCCGAGGTAGGGGTAGTCGCCGCCGAGGGTACAGACGGCGTAGGAGTAGCCCGTCCACGTCGCCCGCGCGGCGTCGGTCGCGCTCGGCCGGGGGGGACCGGCCGGGTGGGTGTGGTAGAACCCGACGACGTCGCGGCCGGCCGCCTCGACCCGTTCGAGAACCTCGAACTGCTCCTCGGGAGCCATCGCGTACCGCGTCTCCGGGGTCTCGGCGGCGTTCTCGACCGGGTGGACCGCGGCGACGCGGCTCTCCCGCTCGCCATACGTCCCCGCCATGACGCCACAGACCTCCCGGTCGCCGGCCGCCTCGCCAGCGCGGAGCAGTTCGTCGTACGCCTGTCGGGCGACGACGAGCGTCGGCACGTCGGCCACGCCCCCGCTTGGGGCCGTCGGCACTAAACGTCGCCGGGGCGGACGCGGCGGGCCGCCGCTACAGGAACCCGCCGCCGAGCGCCACCATGTAGACAAGGACCGTCGCGGCGTAGAGCACGCTGAGCGCGACGACGGTCCGCATGTGGAAGTAGAAGAGGTCGTCGCGCTCGGCCGCGAGCGCCGCCTCGTAGGCATCCAGTTCCGCAGCCGTACACCGGTCGGGGTGGACCTCGCCGCGGTGGAGGTCGCGGGCGCGCTCGGCCGCGAACGGCCGCCCGCAGTACCGGCAGCGCGCGCCCGGCGACCAGTCCGCGGGTACGTCGAACTCGGGGTCGGGCGTCGGGCGGGTCATACGTACCCGGCGCGGGAAAAGCCTGCCGCGACGGGACGGGGAGCCGTCGCTCCTCGGTGTCGGCGTCCGGGACGCCGCGCTTGACGCGCTCGATGGCCGGCGTCCCGGGCGCCGCTCCGAGACCCCTGCGGCAATGAGCCGGGACGACCGGAGCGACCGCGAGCCATTTATCCCTCGGCCCCACGGAGTCGGGGCCATGTCAGGCGACGAGGCGTTGCGGATCGGGTACGGCGACCACGCCGCGGTCCGGGAGGTGATAGACGTCATCGCGTACGGCCTCGAGGGGATCAGCCTCGCGTTCGACGGGTGGGACGAGCCACAGGTCAGGGGACCGGGCCTGTACGTAACCGTCGTCGCGGGGACGAGCGTCGCGGACTACGCGGACCCGATGGGCGGCAACCGGTGGCCGGTCGAGGACTGCCCGACCGTCGCGGACGATCTCGACGCCTTCTACGCCGCCGCACAGGACGTCGCGTACGACTGCGACGGAGCCGTCGTCGTGAGTGTCGACGGAACCGTCATGGAGCAGATGGTCCGCATGAAGGACCTGCCCGAGAGCGAGCGGGCGGCGGCGGGCGCCGGACTCGAGTACGCCGAGTGGATGGGTGCCCGGCACATGAGCGCGCTCGACACCTCGGTCAGGGAGGAGGTCGTCGCGGCGG
>JBDGSZ010000079.1:0-17844 GCA_042217265.1 Haloferacaceae archaeon | reverse complement strand
GGATGTCGTCGCCCTCGGCGACGCTGATGACGTACAGCGAGTAGTCGGCGAGTTCCGGGTTGAACGTCGCGGCGAGGTTGTCGCCGCCGCTCTCGATTAGGACGAGGTCGAGATCCGGGTGGGCGGCGAGGAACTCGTCGATCTGCTGGAGGTTCACCGACGGGTCCTCGCGGATGCCCGTGTGCGGGCACGCGCCGGTCTCGACGCCGGCGACCAGGTCCTCGGGGACGACGCCGGCGAACCGTTCGCGGAGCCGTTCGGCGTCCTCCCGGGTGAGCACGTCGTTCGCAACGACGCCGACGTCGAGGCCGGCCTCGCGGAGGTCCGGCACGAGTTCGGTCAGCAGCGACGTCTTGCCCGACCCGACCGGGCCGCCGATGCCGACGGTGGCGACGTCGCGGTGGGTCCGGCTCACGCGTCGCCCTCCTCGTCCCCCGCACCGGTCCCCGGACCGTCGACGGCGTCCGACCGGATCGGGTCGTGGACCGTGACGAGCTTCGTCCCGTCGGGGAAGACCGGCTCGACCTGGACGGTGTCGATCATCTCGGGAACGCCCTCCATCACGTCCTCGCGCCCGAGTAGCCGGGTCGCGCCCGTGCGGATCTCCGCCACCGACCATCCGTCCCGGGCGCGCTCGATACACCAGTCGGTGATGTAGGCGACCGACTCGGGATGGTTCAGCGGGACGCCGCGTTCCCTACGGCGCCGCGCGACCTCTGCCGCGGTGAAGACCGTGAGCCGTTCGCGTTCCTTGGCCGTGAGCTTCATAGCATGTACCGCTGTGCGAGGGGGAGTTCGGAGGCCGGTTCGCAGGTCACGTGCTCGCCGTCGATCCGCACCTCGAAGGTCTCGGGGTCGATCTCGATGTCGTCGGGGCAGTAGTCGTTGTACAGCATGTCGTCCTTGCCGGGCGTGCGGGTCCCGGAGACCGGGACCGCCGGCGTATCGAGCCCGTAGGACTCGTCGACGCCGGCCTCGGCGGCCGCCGGCGAGACGAACGCCAGCGACAGCGCGTGCTTCGCCTTGCCGACCGCGCCGGCCCGCTCGCGCTGGAGGACCGGCTCGCAGGTCATCAGCGAGCCGTTCGCCTCGCCCATCTCGGAGTGGACCGGGAAGCCGCCCTTGAACACCATCGCCGGCTTGACGCCGAAGAAGGCCGGATCCCACACGCAGACGTCGGCGAGCTTCCCGGGCTCCAGCGTGCCGACGTAGTCGTCGATGCCCGCCGCGATGGCGGGGTTGACGGTGTACTTGGCGACGTAGCGCTTGATCCGGAAGTTGTCCGCCCCGGTCCCCTCGTCCTCGGGGAGCGGCCCGCGCTGGCGTTTCATCTTCGAGGCGGTCTGCCAGGTCCGGGCGACGAGCTCGCCCATCCGCCCCATGGCCTGCGAGTCGGTCGTCATCATCGAGATGGCGCCGAGGTCGTGGAGGACGTCCTCCGCGGCGATGGTCTCGGCCCTGACCCGGGACTCCGCGAATGCGACGTCCTCGGGGACGTCGGGGTCGAGGTGGTGACAGACCATCACCATGTCCAGGTGCTCGTCGAACGTGTTGTCGGTGTACGGCATCGAGGGGTTGGTCGACGAGGGGAGCATGTTCGACCGTCCGACCATCTCCATGATGTCGGGCGCGTGTCCGCCGCCGGCCCCCTCGATGTGGAACAGGTGCATCGTCCGGCCGTCGACGGCGTCGAAGGTGTTCTCGACGAAGCCGGCCTCGTTCAGCGTGTCGGTGTGCATACAGACCGCGACGTCCTCGTCGTCCGCGACCGTCAGGCAGGCGTCGATGGTCGCGGGGGTCGAGCCCCAGTCCTCGTGGAGTTTCAGCGCGCACGCGCCCGCCTAGACCTGTTCGCGGAGCGGCCCGGGGTCGGAGGCGTTGCCCTTGCCGTAGAAGCCGACGTTGACCGGCCACGCCTCGGCGGCCTGGAGGAACCGCTCGACGTTCTCCGGGCCCGGGGTGCAGGTGGTCGCTCCGCCGCCGTAACCCCCGCCGAGCATCGTCGTGACCCCCGATGAGAGGGCGTGCTCGTGGAGTTGCGCCGAGTTCCAGTGGACGTGGATGTCGAGCACGCCGGCGGTCGCGATCTTCCCCTCCGCGGGGTAGACGTCGGTCGAGGGACCGACGACCATATCGACGCCGTCCATCGTGTCCGGGTTGCCGGCCTTGCCCACGCCGGCGATCTCGCCGTCGCGGATGCCGACGTCGCCGGCGACGACGCCCAGCACGGGGTCGATGACCGTCGCGTTCGTGATCACCCAGTCGAGCGCGCCCTCGTCGCTCGTGACGTCCGGCGACATCCCCTGGCCGTCGCGGAGGGTCTTGCCCCCGCCGAAGACCGCCTCGTCGCCGGGCGTCCGGTAGTCCGTCTCGACCTCGGCGAGGAGTTCCGTGTCGCCGAGCCGCACCCTGTCGCCCGTCGTCGGTCCGTAGAGATCCGTGTAGGTCCGCCGATCCACGTCGCGGGTCACGGTTCTTCCTCGTCCCCGGCGTCACGGAAGCCCGCCTCCCGCGCTCGCTCCACGGCGGCCGTTGGGTCGCGGTCGACGCTCCCGTCGGTCAGCCCGTTCATGCCGTGAGCGCGGCGATTGCCGCCCAGTTCGACGAGTTCCACGGTCGCCCGTTCCCCAGGTTCGAACCTGACCGCTGTCCCGGCCGGCACGTTCAGCCGCATGCCGAAGGCCGCCTCGCGGTCGAACGCGAGCGCCGCGTTCGCCTCGAAGAAGTGGAAGTGCGACCCGACCTGAACCGGTCGGTCGCCCGTGTTGGCCACCCTGAGATCCGTCGTTTCGCGGCCCTCGTTGAGCCGTACGGTCCCCTCCGCCGGGAGCACCTCACCCGGGACGAGGTCCCCGCTCATCGCCGCCCTCCGTCCGGTCGTGGCTTCGGTCGTACGCGCATCGACCGATTGTATTGCAAGACATCATGTAAATCCCCAATATCAAACAATACTTTCCCACTATTCGGCGTATTCGACCCGGTTTTTTGGCCTCTATCCGGGAAACACTCCATTATTATAAACCCACTTTCCCCGGTATTGGGGGTGCGTTCGAGGCGTGGCAAGTATGTCCGGATAAATTGGAGGAAAGCAGTTTGAAACGGACTACATAACGACGTTCGTACGACCGAATCCGAAAAACGTTCAGGAGTTTAAGGTATTGTGGGTGGAAAGAGTTAGGATTAAACACTTGTTACGAAACGATTTTGCGTGCTTCCGATCTTGAACGATCCGTTCCGACATGGTTGACGGACACGACGCGAAAGGCGCGCTGGGTGGTCATTCAATCGAATCGCTTCTCGACGGCGATCGGGTCACGAACCCGAGCGGGGGTCGGGCCGTATGAGCGACCGTCGTGTCGACCGGCGGCGGTTCCTCGCCACCGGGGCCGCGCTCGCCGGGACCGCGTTCGCCGGGTGTTCCGGCGGCGGTGGCGGCGGTGGCGGCGCCAGCGGCGGCGGCAGCGGCGGCGGGTCCGAGACGGTGAAGATCGGCGTCCTCGAGGACCGGTCGGGGAACTTCGCCCTCGTGGGGACGCCGAAGTGGCGGGCCTCCAAGCTCGCAATCGACGAGATCAACGCGGACGGCGGCATCATGGGGCGGCAGATCGAGCTGTTCGATCCCGACCCGCAGTCCGATAACCAGCGGTACAAACAGCTGACAAAGCGGCTGATCAACAAGAACCAGGTCGACGCGCTGTGGGCCGGGTACTCCTCGGCGACCCGCGAGACGATCCGGCCGACCATCGACCGCAACGAGCAGCTGTACTTCTACACGACACAGTACGAGGGCGGCGTCGCCGACGAGTACACCTTCTGCATGGGCGCGACGGCGCGCCAGCAGCTCGGGATGGTCGTCCCGTACATGATCGAGAACTTCGGCCCGAAGGTCTACACCATCGCCGCGGACTACAACTTCGGTCAGTTGTCGGCCGACTGGGTCCGGGTGCTGGCCGACGAGAACGACGCGGAGGTGATCGGCGAGGAGTTCATCCCGCTCTCGGTGTCGAACTTCGGGTCGACGATCAGCAACATCAAGGAGGCCAGCCCGGACGTCGTGATGGCCATCCTGGTCGAGAAGAACCACTCCTCGTTCTGGAACCAGCGGACGTCCGCGGGGCTCGACATCCCGATGGGAACCTCGACGGTGATGGCCCAGGGATACCAGCACAAGCGACTGGAGCCCCCGGCGCTGGAGAACGTCTACGGCGGGTTCAACTACACGGAGGAGATCCCGACCAGCCGTAACGAGGATTTCGTCAGCCGGTACTACGAGAAGTTCCCCGACGCGGGGTACCTAAACGAGGAGGCCGTGAACAACTACTTCTCGACCTACCTCTACAAGCAGGCCGTCGAGAAGGCCGTGACGTTCGACCAGGCCGAGGTCATAGCCACGCTTGAGGAGGGGATGGACGTCTCCACGCCGGAGGGCGATCTCAGCCTCCAGGGATCGGTCCATCACATGACCCACAACATGCGGGTCATGCGGTGTGACGCCGACCACGACATCTCGGTCGAGTCCAAGCGGAAGATCCCGGAGCAGTTCCTCTCCAACACCGTCGGAATCGACCTGTCCGGCACGGACGACGGGATGACCAAGCAGTTCACGCCCGTCGACTACTTCCCGGAGGCAGGGGGCTGATGGACCCGACGGCAGTCCACACCCCGGCGGTCGCGGGCGTCGCGTCCCCGGTGGGGGCCGTCCTGGGGTTCCTCCAGGGTCTCGGCCTCCCGGTCGTCCAGCTCCTCCAGATGGCCGACGGCTTCGCGTACATCACGCTCGCGGCGATCGGGCTCGCCGTCATCTTCGGCATGATGGGCGTCATCAACCTCGCGCACGGCGAGTTCATCATGATGGGCGCCTACGCGACGACCCTCTCGGCGAACGTCCTGGGTGCCCCGCTGGTCGTCGCGATGGGCATCGGAACGCTCGTCACCGCGTGCTACGGCGCGGTCGTCGAGCGGCTCATCGTCCGCCGGCTGTACGGCCGGCTGTTCGACTCGATGGTCGCCACCTTCGGCCTCGGGCTCATCATGACCCAGGGCGCGCGGATCGTCTTCGGGAACTCCCTGAACTCCGTCGCCACGCCGTTCGGGACCGTGCCGGGGTACACCTACTCCGGCTATCGGGTGTTCCTCGCGGCCGTCGCCGTCGCCATCCTGGCGACCGCATACCTCGTGTTCACCCGGACCGAGTTCGGCGTCCGCGCCAGAGCGACCATCCAGGACCCGGAGACGGCCCGCGCGATGGGTGTCGACACCGACCGGATGTACACGACGACGTTCGCCATCGGCTCCGGCCTGGCCGGCCTGACCGGCGCGCTGTACGCCCCCTCGGTGACGATGGTCCCCTCGATGGGACAGGCGTTCCTGGTCGAGTCGTTCGTCGCCGTCGTCGTCGGCGGCCCGTCGGTGCTCGTCGGGACGACGATGGCCGGCGGGCTCCTCGGCTCCGTCGACGCCGTCGTCTCGAACCTGTACGGCAACTTCCTGGGCCAGATGGCGCTGCTCGCCGTCGCCATCGTCGCCATCCGGGTGCTCCCGGAGGGGCTCACCGGCCTGGCCGAGTCGCTGCGGGACGAGCTGGAGGGGTAGATGTCGGCCGCTCGCCCCTTCAACCGGCTCGTCCGCCGGCTTAACGGCCCCAACACCGTCGGGAACTCCCGGGTCTTCTGGGGGCTGTTCGGCGTCGCGACCCTCCTGCTGGTGGCCCAGCCGCTCCTCCGGAGCGCGTACGCGGCGAGCCAGTTCACGCTGTTCTTGGCCTACGGGCTGCTGGCGCTGTCGCTCTCGATCATCTGGGGGTACACCGGCATCCTCAGCTTCGGTCAGGTGGCCTTCTTCGGCTTCGCGGGCTACACGTACGCCCTCGTGAGCCTGAACCTCGGCGGGGCGACCGGCTCGACCGTCGCGCTGGTCGCCGCGCTGGCCGCCTCGACGCTGTCGGCCGCGCTGCTCGGCTACTTCATGTTCTACGGCCAGGTTCGGGACGTCTACGTCGCCATCATGACCCTCGTGGTGACGCTGGTGGTCCACACGTTCCTCGGGCAGACGGCCGGGAGCGAGTGGACCGTCGGGAGCGTCGCGCTCGGGGGGTTCAACGGCATCCCGGGCATCCGTGATTTCACCCTCGGCGTCGGTGGCGCGAGCGTCGTCCTCTCGGGAGCCGGGTTCTACTGGCTCGTCCTGGCGGTGCTGCTCGCGGCGTACCTCGGCGCGCGCGTGCTCGTCAACGGCCGGTACGGCTTCGCCATGGTGGCCGTCCGGGAGGACGAGGACCGGACCGAGATGCTCGGGTACGATGTCCGCCGGGTGAAGCTCGCGGTGTTCACCCTCTCGGGAACGCTGGCCGGGCTGAGCGGCGTCTTCTACGTCACCTGGGGGAACTACGTCAGCCCCGGCGTGTTTTCGCTGACCTTCGCCACCATCCCCGTCGTGTGGGTGAGTTTCGGCGGGCGGAAGTCGCTGCTCGGGGCGGTCGTCGGCACCGTCGTCATCGAGTGGGTCCGCAAGTGGTTCTCGATCAACGCCTCCGAGTTCGCCATCGTGTTCGTCGGGGCCATCCTGCTGGTGTCGATCCTCTTCCTCCCGGGCGGGGTCATCCCCGGCCTGCGCGACGGCTACGTCTTCCTCGCCCGACACGGACCGCGCGAGGCGTCGCGGATCGCGCTCGACCGCGCCACGACGGCCGTCCGCCACCGGCTCCGCGACCTCGGCCTCGGGACGTCCGGCAGCCCGGAGGTGATCCGCGAATGAGCGGGTCCGGGTCGGCTGCCGGCCGGGATCCGAACGTCCGGAAGACGCCCGCCGGCGCCGCGACGGGAAGCGACGTCGACGCCATCCTCCGGACCGACGGCCTCACGAAGCGCTTCGGCGGCTTCACCGCCATCGACGACGTCGACTTCGGGATCGACGCCGGCGAGCTCCGGTGTCTCATCGGCCCGAACGGTGCGGGCAAGTCGACGCTCCTGAAGCTGGTGACCGGCAGGCACGAGCCGTCCGACGGCCGCATCTACTACGAGGGGACGGACATCACGACCGCCGACCCGCACGAGCGCGTGGACCTCGGCATCGGAATGAAGTTCCAGGTGCCGAGCGTGTTCGAGGACCTCACCGCCGCCCAGAACATGCGCCTCCTGATCCAGCGCGGCGACCCCGACGACCTCCGGGCCGCGATCGACGACCGCCTGGAACGGGTCGACCTGCTCGACCGGGCGGACACGGTCGCCTCGGAGCTCGCTCACGGCGAGCAGCAGCGCCTGGAGATCGGGATGGCGGCCGCGCTCGATCCCGACCTCCTCCTGCTGGATGAACCCGTCGCCGGCCTCTCAATCGACGAGCGCCGCGACGTCGCGGATCTGGTGACCGGGCTCAACGACGACGGCATCGCGTTCGTCGTCATCGAGCACGACATCGACTTCGTCGAGCGCATCGCCGACGAGGTGACCGTGCTCCACGGCGGCGAGGTCTTCCGGGAGGGGTCGATCGACGAGATCAGAAACGACGACGCCGTCCGGCGGATCTACCTGGGGGACGAGTGAGATGCTCGAGTGTGACTCGCTGACCGTCGCCTACGACGCGACGCCGATCCTCCGGGACGTGGACCTGACCGTCAACGAGGGCGAGATCGTCGGGATCATCGGAAAGAACGGCGCCGGCAAGACCACGCTGATGAAGGCGGTCATCGGGCTGCTCGAACCCCGTTCCGGCGTCGTCCGGTACCGCGGTCGGTCGCTCGGCGGCGTGTCCGCGGACGAGCGCGCCCGGCTCGGCATGGGCTACATCCCGCAGGGTCGGGACGTGTTCCCCTCGCTCACGGTCGAACGGAACCTCCTCGTCGGGGAGTCGGTCAACGAGGACGCGACCGAGACGCTGTACGACACGGTCTACGACTACTTCCCGGTCCTGGCCGAGCGGTCCGACCAGAAGGCCGGGTCGACGAGCGGCGGCCAGCGCCAGATGCTCGCCATCGCCCGGGCGCTCGTCGGCAACCCCGACCTCCTCCTGCTGGACGAGCCCTCGGAGGGCGTCCAGCCGTCCATCGTCCAGGAGATCAGCGAGAACGTCCGGGCCATCAACGACGACCTCGGGACCACGGTCCTGTTCGTCGAGCAGAACCTCGGCGTGATCCGGGAGCTGGCCGACCGGTGTTACGCCCTCCAGCGCGGCACCATCGTCGACGAGCTCGACGGCGAGGCGCTCGCCGAGGGCGACGCGGTCGCGGACTTCCTCGCCGTCTGACCGCCGTCGACCCCGCGTCCCGGGTGCTTACCCGCCGCGGTCCGTCTCCCGGGCCGCCCCTCGCCGGCTGCTGAACGGGATCGTCCCCGCGCCGGTTCCGGTTGACGCTCGCCTCCCGCCGCAACGTCCTCGACGGGAAGCGTACCCGTTCCGTCCGACCCGACCGCCGTGGCCGTCGGACGGGATCGTCACGACGCGCACCGAAACGTACGCCCGGAACGCTACCGGCCGAGAATCCACTCGCAGACCCTGCCCCGATTCCGTCGTAACGTGTAGTGAACCCGTAGGAGTAGCGAACCGGCTACGGATCGACGGATTCGGGGGCGAGTCGATCGGTAAGCCCGTCGAAATCGTCGTCGAAGCTCAGCACGGCGTCGATGTCGTGGTGCTCGGTCATAGCGACGGTCATCGCGTCGGTGAAGCTGAGTTCCTGATCGCCGTACCGTTCGTAGACATCGACGGCGTGCTCGAACAGACCGCGCGAAGAGTGTAGCAGTTCGATCGCGTCCGGATAGCCGTCGCCGCGAATCCGTCGTCCGACCTCGATAGCGTCCGCGACCGAGCCCGTCCGTCGCCGCGTGAGGGTGACAACCTCGTCGTGGACGTAGTCGCTCGTCATCACCCGACCGTACTCCGCAGCCCGGAGGACGCCGTTGAGGGCGGCGGTCCCGGTCTCGTGACGGCTGGCGTCGGTGTCGTGGTGGGCATAGAAGACGCCCGTGTCCACGAAGACGCTCATCCGTACAGGACGTCGTCGATGTCCTCCTCGTCGGTCTCGACGCCCGACGATATCGTCCCCTCGTTGAACCGTGCGACCTCCTCGTCGGAGAGGCTCACCGGGGCGTCCCTGAACGAGTCGACGAACTCCGACCGTGACTCGACGGCGGACTCCACGAGGCGAGCGAGCACTTCCTGCTGGGTGACCTTCCGCCCGGTCTTCAGCTTGATCTCGGCCTGTAGTTCCTCGAGTTTCGACTTCGTCTTCTCGTCCATTTTGACGGCCGTCGCCATACCACGGGTAGTATACGCAACCAGGTTAACTTTTCTACTATCGGGTCGCGGACGGGTATCCTCGGACGGCCGTCGGCCGAGAGGTGCTCCGGCCGCGGTGTCGTAGTGCCGCCGGCGGCGTGACTCCCGACGGAGGAACGGAAGACGGTTGCGCGGCCAAGGATGACAGTGGATTGTCGCCCGGAACACTAACGACCGGCGTCATCCCTGGCGGCGTGCCGCGTCGGCCGGCTAACCCTCGTGCCGGGCGGGTGGCGTCGAGTGCCACCGACCTGTGTCGCGCGCCCGGGTTCGCCGCTCCGTCATCGCTCCCTGGTGGGAGTACTCGGGCGGGGACTGATGGCGCGCACCGGGGTTACGCGGGGGACGGTGAAGTGGGTTGCGTCGGGGCGCCGCGTCCGCCGGCGGTGGGGGGCGGGTCGGGGGCGGCGAGCGGGGCCGCGGGACCGCTCGCGCCGTCCGGCGTCCGGCGACCGGCAACCGACGCCCGAGGCGGGATTCAGTACGCGTACTCGTTTTCGCGGACCTGGACGTACCGGCCGTTCCGGAAGCGGAACTTCCGATACTTGTAGCCGAAGAGGAGCTTCATCGCGTGCCACCCGGCGGCGAACCGCTTCTCGAACATCCCGAAGCCCTCGCTGTCGGCGAGCATCCGCCGTGCCGTCCGGAAGGCACGATCCCAGTCGCCGGGGCCGTAATCCCGGACCATGTCCGCCATGGCGACGTTACGGACCACCTCGTCACCGACGGCGTCCTTCCACTCGCGGTTGTACGCCCGGAGGTTCCCCTCGGCCGCGAGGCGCCCGGCGACGGCGCCGGTGCGGACCGCGACGTGGTCGCCGCCCTCGTGGAACGCGGAGGTGGCGCCCATCGCGCCGCCGACGACCGCCACGCCCGCCTCGACCGGCGAGTCGATCGGCCGGGTCGAGGAGATGGGGTAGGTCTCCGTGCCGCCCGTCTTGCCGCGGTCCTCGACGAGCGGGAAGTCCGCGAGGTCGTACTCGTCGCCCCACTCGTGTTCGATGAGCCGGCGGACGTACTCGCCCCCGTCGGGAACGGAGTCGTCGGCGGGGTCGAGCAGGACGTACTCGTCGCGGTTCGGGACGGCGTCGAGGTCGACCCCGATGGGCATCGTCAACCCGATCCGCGCCACGTCGTCGTCGTTAGGGAAGACCCAGGGATAGGCGGTGTGCCCCGGGATGTACCCCCACCAGAAGGAGATCGCTCCCCGGACCCGCTCGGCGACCGCGGGCGGGAGGCGGCGGTACTCCTGGTAGGCGATGTGGTTGGCGCGGGTCGTCGCCAGGCGGTCGGTGACGTCGAACGGGAGGTAGCCGTCGAGGATGCGGTTGGTGACCGTCCGCTGGGGGCCGTCGGCGAGGACGAGCCGGTCGGCGGCGACGTCCTCGCCGTCGGCCGTCCGGAGGACGTGGCGCGCGTCCTCGCCCGCTTCCACGTCGCGGACGGCGGTGCCGACGCGGTAGCCGGCGCCGGCGCGCTCCGCCCGGTCGCGCATGAAGTCGTCGAACCGGGCGCGGTGAAAGCAGTAGCCGAACCCGTCGTAGGACGACTCGATGCCGGTGCCGTGGAGCGTACAGGACTCGGTCGGCCCGACGAACTCGGCGCGATCGAGCTCGTGGAGGACGACGCCGTCGGGGAACTCGTCGGGATGGATGCCCATGATGTCCACCCAGTAATCCAGGATGCCCGCGGCGTCGGTCGAGTCGGGACCGAGGCCCTCGCGGTCGGCCCGCGGGACGCCCTTCTCGAGGACCAGGGCGGTCGCCCCGGCGTCCGCGGCGGCGTGGCCCGCGGCCGCCCCCGCCGGGCCGCCGCCGACGACGGCCACGTCGACTCGCTCCATGTTCGTCCCCAGGGGCGGTCCCGCCGGGCATTAAACGCACGGAACGCGGGCGGCCGCCGGGTCCCCGTCGTCGCCCCCGGCCCGCCCGGCGCGCCCGCGCCCTGCCGGTGGGAGTAGGCACAAGACCCCCGGCGTCGGATGGGCGCGCATGAGCGAGACGCCGACCGACCCGGACGTGGTGGTCCTGCGACAGAAGGTACACGGCCGCCCCGCGTCGGACTACGCGGCGATCCTCCGGGAGAAGCTGTCCGACCACGAGGTGGCGCTCGCGGCGACGCCCGCCCGGGAGCGGGAACTGATCGCCCGGGCCGACGTGGCGACCGGCATCCACATCGACGAGTCGCTGCTGGAGGTCGCCGACATCGACCTCTTCTCGTGTGTCTACGCGGGGACCGACCACCTGCCGATGAACGCCCTGCGCGACCACGGCGTGACGGTGACCAACGCCTCGGGCGTCCACGGCCCGAACATCGCCGAGTTCGTCGTCGGGGCCATCATCGCGTTCGTCCGGAACTTCCGAACGGCGTGGCGCCAGCAGGAGCGGGGCGTCTGGTCGTCGTTCCACGCCGGCGAACTCCGGGGATCGACGGCGACCGTGGTCGGCCTGGGCGCCATCGGGCGGACGGTCGTCGACCGCCTCGACGCGTTCGGCGTCGAGACGCTCGGGGTGCGCTACACGCCGGAGAAGGGCGGCCCGACGGACGAGGTGTTCGGGTTCGGCGACCACCACGATGCGCTCGCCCGGACGGACCACCTCGTGCTGGCCTGCCCGCTCACCGACGAGACGGAGGGACTCATCGCCGACGAGGAGTTCCTGACGCTCCCGCCCGAGGCGACGGTCGTCAACATCGCCCGCGGCCCCGTCATCGACACCGAGGCACTGGTGTCGGCGCTGCGGTGGAACGACATCGGCGCCGCCGCCCTCGACGTGACCGACCCCGAACCGCTCCCGGACGACCACCCGCTCTGGAAGTTCGACGACGTCCTGATCACCCCGCACAACTCGGGGGAGACGCCGCGGTACTACCACCGCGCGGCGGACATCCTGGCACGGAACCTCGAACGGGTGGCCGAGACCGGCGCGTACGACGACCTAGAGAACCAGGTGCTGTAGAGCGCCGTTTCGGCGGGGGCGGCGGGACGTTCGTCCGTGGTCGTCGCGGTCGCCGGAGGGAGGGCGGGCCCGGTCGACCGGTTACCGCCGCGGTTCCGTGACGTGGTTCCGGAGCGTGCCGACGCCCTCGTAAGTTATCGCGACGTCGTCGCCCGGCTCGACCAGCCCGGGGTTGGCCGGACTGCCGAACGCCACCACGTCGCCCGGTCGGAAGGTGAACCGCTCGGAGAGGTAGGAGACGACCTCGTGGGGGTCGAACAGCATCAGCTCGGTGTTGGCCTCCTGCCGGCGCTCCCCGGCCACGTCGGTGTACATGTCGATGGCGGTCGGATCGACGTCGGTCTCGATCCACGGCCCCAGCGGCCCGGAGGCGTCGAACGCCTTCCGCGCGGTCCGGGACTGCTGGTCCAGGGCGTCCATGTCGTTCATGATGGTGTATCCCCGAACCGCGTCGGACACCTCGTCGGGCGCGAGGTCGCGACACCGCTCGTCGATGACGGCCGCGAGCTCGCCGGCGTAGGTGACCTCCTCCGAGAAGTGCGGGTAGGGCACGGGGTCGCCCGGATCGACCACCGACGCGGGGGGCTTGATGAAGAAGTCCGGTTCCTCGGGGCGCTCGTAGTCCATCTGGTCGAGGGTGGCGGCGAAGTTCCGCCCGACGCAGTAAAGCGCCGAGGGCTCGCAGGGGGCGAGCAGATCCCCGACCGCAGCCTCGTACTCCCCGTCATCGGTGACGACCGAGCCGTCGCGGTACTCCCCGGTCACGGGGCCGGACGGCGTGTCGACGCGTGCGAGTCGCATGCGGGGAGCACCGGGGCCAGCGGTTTACCGCTTGCCATCCCTATTGCCGGCGGCCGGTCGCCGGGGACGGTGGACGCGAGCCGCGTCCTCGCCCCTCGGCGGCGCGACCGAGAAGGAAAAACCGGGGTGCGAGCGCGGCCGCCGTCAGTTACCGACGTTCGTGGCGCGCTCGACGACGTCGGCGCCGTACATCTCCTCGAGCTCCTCGTGCTGGTCCGGACGGTGCTCGTAGACGTCCTGGAACAGCGTGATGGGGGTCTGGGCCGCTTGGTAGGTGGCCTCGTCCCACATCCGGTCCTTGCTGACCTCAACCTCGACGCCGTCGATGACTAACGTGGCGGCCTGTGTCATGGCGATGGCGCCCTTCCCGGCCTCCTTGGCGGCCTCGAACTCCTCCATGGAGTCGACGATGTCGTCCATGCTGGGGACGTACGCGGTCATGTCGAGCAGCTCCTCGCGGAGCTCGTCCTCGTCGAGCTCGCGCTCGTCGCCGCCGACCTCCAGGACGTACCCGTCGTCGGTCGCCTCGAGTTCGACGTCGTCGCCGTCGTAGACCTGCTTCCCGTCGCGGGGGTCGAGTTCGACCTCGCGGCCGTCGACCTCCAGGAGCCACGTGCCGGTCTTCGGCGGCAGGGGGCTCTTGTTGGCCTCGACGACCTGCCCGGGCGTCAGCGACCAGATGCCGGTCATCCCCTTTGCGCGGTTGTCGACCATCCGCTCGTGGTAGCCCTCGACGTCGCGGATGTCGTCGTACGGGCCGTCGACCGCGATGAGGCCCGCGGCGCTCGCACCGCGGGAGGTGTTGTGGCGCAGTTCGGGCCAGGGCGGCAGTTCGCCGGTGGGCGTCATCGCGCGCATGTCCTTAGTGTAGTCGACCTCGCCGTCGACGAGCATGAACAGGCGTTCGAGGTTGTTCGAGGGCTTGCCCATCTCCCCGCGCAGGTCGCCCATCGCCAGCTCGGCCTCGCCGCTCTCGATGATGACCGACATCGAGAGGCTGCCCTCCTCGAGGCCGTGCTCGTTCTCGACGATGGTGATGAACTCGTCGGCCTTCTTCCAGTCGTCGATGTCGCCGACCTCGGGGACGACGAACCCGTCGATGTGCTCGACGGCGCCGTTGTCGGGGTCGGCGATCTCCAGCATGTGCTGGAACCCCCGGTGTCGCGTGCCGGGGTCCTCGCGGTGCCAGACGACGCGGGGGTGGATCTCGCCCGGGAAGTCCGCGCCGTGCTCGGCGACGACCTCGACGATGTTCTCGACCCCCTCGTCGCGCATGTTCGGCGCGGTGGCGTCCTCGTTGTCCGGCACCCAGACGTCCGGGGCCTGCATCCCGCGGAGCTGTGCCGCCCGCCGGATCATCTTCGCGGAGTCGTCCTCCCCCTCGACGGCCGTCGGCGAGGTGAAGAACGTCCGCACGAACTCGCGCTCGTAGTGACGCTCGACGCTCATAATCACCTCGAACTGGCTCGGTCGGGGTATTAAACATGGCGTATCGGGACCGCGCGGAACCCGACGCCGTCAGCCGATTCGTGTAACGTCGAGAGCGGTTACCGACGGACGTCGACCGGACAGCCGTCGATCTCGCCGCCGCGCATCCCGTCGGCCAGCCAGTGGACCGACAGCAGGAGCGCAACCACCGCGAGCAGGGCGAACTCCAGGCCGTCGAGCGGGAGGAGCGTCAGGAGGCCGGTGGCCCCGACGAGCGAGAGCAGGCCGGCGAGCACGGCGGACCCGCAGGCGGCACACCCCGCGCCGAGCGTTCCGAGGAGGACGCCGACGGCGCTCCCGCCGCCCTCTCGGAGCGACACGCGGTGCTCGCGGAGGTGGTACGCGACCAGCGCGACGTCGACGCCGGTCAGGCCGGCGACGAGAAGCAGGACCGCCGACTGGAGCGGGCCGAACGTCGGCCCCAGGAGGGGGTAGAATCCCAGGAGGACGGCAAGGCGGTCGGCGACCGGGAGCGACCCGCCGACCACCACGTCGCTGACGAGCGCGAGGTTCTGCGAGACGACGAAGCCGGTGAGCGCGACGGCCGCGGCCAGGGCGCCGACCGCGGCGTACGGCGGGAGCGCGAGGACGAGCCGCGCGGTGCGGGCCATCAGGCGCCAGTCCTCCGAGCGGGTCGGCAGTCGGACGCTCATAGCCCCAACGCGCCCTTCACGACGTCGAAGCTCACGCTCCCGACGGCCTTCGTGCGGTACTCGCCGTCCCGGAACAGGAAGAGGCTCGGCGTGCCGTCGGCGCCGGCGTCCGCCGCCGCCGAGCGGTCCGCCTCGACCGCCGGGTCGGCCTCGCCGGCCTTCACGGCGTCCACGACCGCCGTCCCGTCGACGTCAGTCTGCCGGTCGAGGAAGGCCTGCGTGCGGTCGAGGACGTTCCCGGCGTCGAACGCCGACTGGTCCCCGAAGTAGTGGTCGGCGAGCGTCCAGTGGGCGGCATCGTCGCGCGCGAACGTTGCCTCCAGGGCCCGGCTCGCGGGCTTGCCCCACTCGTAGACGACGGGGTAGACCCGGAAGACGAAGGTGGCGTCCCCGGGTTCGGCGAGCTCCGAGCGGATGCGCGGGACCGTCTCGCGCTCGAACCGGGCGCAGGTCGGACAGGAGGGGTCCTCGAACGCCACGACGGTGCCGGCGGCCTCGCCCGGCGGGGGCCCGAACCGCGGCTGTGCCGACAGGTCCCGGGCCGCGGGGTGGGTGTCGAGCGTCGCGGCGTCGCCGGCGCCGCCGTCGCCGCCGGAGCCGCCGGTTCCACCCACACAGCCCCCGAGTCCGCCGAGCCCGGCGCCGGCGACGCCGGAGAGCGCCCGCCGGCGGGTGATGGTGTACACGCGTTCCGGGAGGGGACGGACGGGCAAAACAGTTGCCCGTGCGTGTGGCGTCGCCGACCTACTCCTCCAGCGGCTCGACGAGTTCGACGACGTGGCCGTCCGGGTCCTCGATGAAGGCGGTGTATGCGCCGGCGGCGTGGTTGGGGCCCGGCTCCCCGACGACGCCGTGGTGGTCGACGCGGTCGACCGTGGCGTCGACGTCGTCGACCCCGAGCGCGAGGTGGTCCCAGGCGTCGCCGGCCTCGAACGACGTCTCGCCCGCCGTCTCGGAGAGCTGGATCTCGATGCCGTTGTCGGCGGCGACGTAGCGGTTCTCCGTCTCGCCATCCGGGGTGGTGAACGACCACGACTCCTCGAACCCGAACTGCTCGTAGAACGCGATCGACTCCTCGGCGTCCGCCACGTTCAGGCAGACGTGGATGAAATCCATGCGACCGGGTGGACGGGGAGCGGACCAAAAGGTTGTGGATGGGCACGGCGACGGGTGCCGGTCCTGCCCCGGCGCCGGCGACGCGGCAACGGCGCGCGAGACGCGGACGCCGCGCGTCGGGTCGATCGCGGCTCACGGGGCGCCCACGTCCCGCCCGAGAGGACTAAACGTTCATTCGGTTTCGCATCAAACATCACGGATTATGTTTCGGAAATCCGGAATATCTCCCGATTCCTTCACGAACGTTTCGCCGAAAACCGGCCGCCATGATGCCTGTCACCACAGGTCTTAACAGGACCCGGTTCTGTGAGGGAAATTATGACCGTCTCCGAACGGCCCGAAGACACGTCCGCGGCCGCGCTCGGTCACGAGCGGCCGGACGTCGAGGAATACCGCGACCTGGCGAGCGACCTCCGCGACCGCGTCGACGGCGGCGTCGAGTTCGACGAGTATGCGCAGGTCCTGTACGCGACCGACGGCAGTATCTACCAGGCCCGGCCGGCTGGCGTCGTGTACCCGACGGACACGGACGACGTGCGGGCGACGGTCGAGGTGGCGACCGACCACGACACCCCCATCCTCCCGCGCGGGGCCGGGTCGTCGCTGGGCGGGTCCTGCGTCGGGCCGGGCTGCGTGGTCCTCGATTTCACCCGGCACATGGACGACATCATCGACGTCGACCCCGAGGCCCAGGAGGCCCGCATCCAGCCCGGCGTGGTCCAGGACCACATGGACGCCCACCTCGAGCAGTACGGGCTGAAGTTCGCGCCCGACCCGGCCTCGTCGAACCGCGCGACCATCGGTGGCGGCATCGGCAACAACTCGACGGGCGCCCACTCGGTGCGGTACGGCATCACGGACGCCTACACGGAGGAGCTGAAGGTCGTCCTCGCCAACGGCGACCTGATCCACACCCGCGAGGTCATCCTCGACTCCGAGGAGTACGAGGAGATCGTCTCGAAGGACGACCGCGAGGCCCACATCTACCGGGAGGTCCGCCGGCTCGTGGAGGAGAACCGGGACGAGATCGACGACAAGTACCCGGACCTCAAGCGCTCGGTGTCGGGCTACAACCTCCAGAAAGTCATCTACGAGAACGAGGACGGCGAGGAGGTCATCAACCTCTCGAAGCTGTTCGTCGGCGCGGAGGGGACGCTCGGCGTCATCGTCGAGGCGACCATCTCGCTCGTGACCCTCCCCGAGGAGACCGCGCTCGCGCTCTACCTCTTCGACGACCTGGTCGAGACGATGGAGGCGGTGCCCGAGGCCCTGGAGTTCGACGTGAGCGCCGTCGAGCTGATGGACGACGAGGTGTTCGACCTCGCCGCCGACTCGGTGGAGTACGCCCAGTACGTCGAGCAGATCCCCGAGGAGGCGAAGGCGGCCCTGATGATCGAGTACGACTCGGAGCTGGTCGACGACTTCGAGGAGGCCGTCGGCCGGACCAACGAGCACTTCGTCGAGAACGGCGACGCGTTCGACGTCATCGAGGCGTACACCGGGGAGGACCAGGCCGACATCTGGAAGCTCCGGAAGGCGGCCATCCCGCTCCTGATGGG